>DASYAQ010000306.1:0-6234 GCA_036501225.1 Caulobacteraceae bacterium
TTAAGCAGCGACCCCTTCGCTGTCAACGCGGCGGAAGGCGGCGGGCGAGCACGAGGCCCGGCATCACGGACTGTCTATCCGCCATTTCTACGCCAGTAGCCCAGCCTTCCCGCCGGCGTTCGCCAGCGGCCATGCCCTGTATAAGCGTCTCTAAGCGCTCGCGGCGGCGCTCGGCCGCGCGGCCATCCTCTCGCGCCAGGCGGTGAGCGTCCTGTTGGCGGGCGCCAGCGGCTGGCCGACCGTGGCGCCGAACTCGATGAAGCCGAACAGCAGGATGTCGGCCAGGGTGATCCGGTCGCCGACGATGTAGTCGCGCCCGGCCACAAGCCCGTCGAGCCAGGTCAGCCGTTCGGCGGCGATCGCCTTCAGGTCGTCGGCCGCTTGCGGGATGCAGTGGACGCGGTTCTGGAACAGCGGCAGGCCGTTGGAGAAGCGGAAGCCATTGACCATCGGCTCGCAGATGTTGAGATCGATCCGCCGCGTCCACATGCGCGTCTCGGCGCGTTCCTTCGCCGTCGATCCGACCAGCGGCGGGGTCGGATGCACCTCCTCGATATATTCGCAGATCGGGATGATCTCGCAGACGGTCTGGCCGTCTTCCAGCTCGAGCGCGGGCAACTGGCCGGCCGGGTTTTTGTGCAGATAGGGCTCCTTGCGGTTCTCGCCGGCCATCAGGTCGACTTCGACGCGCGGGATGTCGAGACCCTTTTCGGCGATGAACATTTTCACCACCCGCGGGTTCGGTCCGATGGAGTTGTAGAGTTTCATCCCAGTCTCTCCTTGCTTTTGTCTAGGCGCGCTCTTCGCTCGGGCGTATGGCGCGCCTTCACGGTCAGCTGCAGTTCAATCGCATGAACCCACCGTCAGGCAAGACTGGAAATCGCGCGCGCCTGGCGGCGGCCGCGATCGCTTGCCTGCTGACCCTGGCGGCGTGCGGCCGGCAGAACCTGACGAACCAGCCGCCGCAGGCCGGCGACACCGCGGTGGCGACCGTGGACGGGCAGACCGTCTGGGCCTCGGACGTCAAGCGCGAGGCGGCCGCCCAGGGCCTGATCAGCGAGGGCGATCCGCTCGACGCCTCCTCCGCGCTTTTTCATCAGGCGCTTGACGAGGTGATCGACCAGAAGCTGCTGGCGGGCGAGGCGACCAGGCGCAACCTGGCCAACGATCCCCAGACCAAGCGCCGGCTGGCGGCGGCGCGCGAGCGCATCCTGGGCGACATGCTGGTCGAGTCCATGGTCGAAAAGACGGTCAGCGAGAGTTCGATCCGCGGCCTCTACGACGAGGAACTCAAGCTCTCCAAACAGGCCGACGAATTCCACGCCCGCCAGATCGTGCTGTCGAACCAGGCCGACGCCCAGGCGGTGAAGAAGCTGCTCGCCGCCGGCGGTTCGTTCGATACCCTGGCCATGCAGCGCTCCGTCGATGCGGCGACCCGCTTCAACGGCGGTGACCTCGGCTATTTCACCATCGATGTGATGCCGCCGGCCTATGCCGACGCGCTCAGGACCGCCAAGACCGGCGACCTGATCGGGCCGTTCCAGACCGACGCCGGCTGGGTGATCATGAAGGTCGAAGATCGCCGGCTGGAAGCCCCGGTCTCGCTCGAGGCCGCCCGCCCGCAGATCGTCCGCTTCCTGACCTATAACGAGGTGCGCGACCTCTTGGAAAAGCTGCGTCGGCGCAGCCAGGTCAGGCTCCTGATTCCACCGCCGGTGAAGTCGTCGGACGCCGCGCCAGAACCGGCGTCGGCCCCGACGCCGCTGCCCGCGGCCTCCGCATCCCCACCTGCTCAACAGCCGAAAAAGCCATGACCGAGAAAACCGACCGGCCAAACGCCGCCAATCCCGCCGAACGGGTCGGCCAGACGCTGGAGCGCGCGCTGGATCCGCTGGCCAGCGCACTGAAACGCGCCACGGCCAAACGCCCGGCCAGGTCGGCGGCGACCGCCAATCCGGACCATCCGGTCTCGCCCCTGGCGGTGGCCTTTCCGGTCATTCCGCCGATCGCCGGCGTCGAGATCGCCACGGCCAGGGGCGGCTTCTACAAGCAGGAGCGCGACGATCTCCTGCTCATGCGCTTCGCCGAAGGCACGGCCGGCGCCGGCGTCTTCACCCGCCACGGCGTCGGCTCGGCGCCGGTCGACTGGTGCAAGCGCCAGCTGGCGGCCTCCGGCGGCGAGGGGGTCTGCGCCCTGATCGTCAATGCCGGCTGCGCCAATTCCTTCACCGGGCGGCCGGGCGCCGACGCCGCCAGGCGTGTCGCCTCCAGCATCGCCAAGCGGCTGGATTGCCGCCAGCGCGACGTGCTGATGGCCTCGACCGGGGTTATCGGCGTGGTGCTGGACGACGCCAGGATCACCCCGCACGCGGCCGAGCTGGAGGCGCGGCTCAATCCCGACGCCTGGCTGGAGGCGGCCCGGGCTATCATGACCACCGACACCTTCGCCAAGGGGTCCTACGCCGCCGCCGAGATCGACGGGGTTGCAGTGCATATCGCCGGCATCGTCAAGGGCTCGGGCATGATCGCGCCGGACATGGCCACCATGCTGGCTTTCGTGGCCACCGATGCGGCCATCTCGGCCGCGGCGCTGCAGACCCTGGTCTCGCTCTATACCCGCTCGACCTTCAACTCGGTGACGGTGGACGGCGACCGATCGACCAACGACACCTGCCTGCTGTTCGCCACCGGCCAGGCCGGCAACCCGCGCATCGGCCGCGCCGGCGACCGCCGGCTGGCGGATTTCCGGGAGAAGCTGGAAGGCGTGATGCTCGACCTCGCCCACCAGATGGTCCGCGACGGCGAGGGGGCGACCAAGTTCGTCAAGATCACCATCAACGGCGCCGAGAGCGCGGCCTCGGCCCGCAAGATCGCCCGCACCGTGGCGGAGTCGCCGCTGGTGAAGACCGCCTTCGCCGGCGAGGACGCCAACTGGGGCCGCATCGTCATGGCCGTCGGACGGGCCGACGAGCCGGTCAATCGCGACCGGATGAGCGTGCGTTTCGGTGATCTGGTCGCCGCCCAGGACGGCGTCGTCTCGGCCTCCTACAACGAGGCAAAGATGAGCGCCTACATGAAACGGCCGGAGCTGGAGGTCAGCGTCGATGTCGGGGTGGGGCGCGCCTCGGCGGTGATCTGGACCTGCGACCTGACCAAGCGCTACGTCGAAATCAACGGCGATTACCGGTCCTAGAGGCCCCGATGAGCGAGATTCTCCTGGTCGCCGCCGCGGCGCTTGTTGACGTCGATGGCCGGGTTCTCCTCTGCAAAAGACCGCATGGTAAACATCTGGCAGGGATGTGGGAGTTTCCAGGCGGTAAGGTTGAGAAGCGGGAAACGCCCGAGGCCTGCCTGATCCGCGAGCTGCACGAGGAACTTGGCATTAACGTCGTTGAAGCCTGTCTCGCGCCGTTCGTGTTTACCAGTCACGCTTACGATTCATTTCACCTACTCATGCCACTTTACCTGTGCCGAAGATGGAACGGCGTGGTCCAGGCACGGGAACACGAGGCGATCGCATGGGTAAGACCGAACCAAATGGCGGACTATCCGATGCCGCCGGCCGACGCGCCCCTGGTCGCCTGGCTGCGCGATTTGCTATGAGGTTCGCCGCCGACGAGTGCGGGGCTACCGCCATCGAATACGGCCTGATCATCTCGTTGATCTTTCTGGCCATCGTCGGCGCGGTGACCAATTTCAGCACCCGTTTCACCACCGTCCTGAACACCGCCGCCAGCAACATCGGCGGCGCGCTCTGAAGCCGTCAGGCCGGCGTCCAGCCGGTCAGGGTGACGATGTCGAAGGTGGCGGGCAGCCGCCCGTCGGCGTCTCCGAAACGCTCGGCATAGATTTCGAAGGCGCGCGCCAGCACCGCGCGGGTCAGCTTCGGCCCGCCGCGATCGGCGAACGCGCTGGTCTCGCCCATGGCTCTCAGCTCTTGCAGCAGCTTCAAGGGATGCGGGTAGCGGACCGCGACCCGGTCCAGGTCCGCCACCGGCAGGACAAACCCGGCGCGCTGCAAAAGACCCACGGCGTCATAGCCGTCGAGGAAAGGCGAGACGTGCGCGCCCGCGCCGCCCAGAACCTCCAACTCGGCCTGGGTCAGGGCGGCGCGAAGCTCATTGAGGGTCTCGCCGCCCAGGACCGCGCCCAGAAAGAGTCCGTCGGGCTTCAGGGCGCGACGGATCTGGATCAGGGCGCCGGGAAGGTCGTTGACCCAGTGCAGGGCCAGGCTGGAGACCACCAGGTCGAGGCTCTGGTCGGCGAACGGCAGCCGCTCCTCGTCCAACAGCACCCCCGGCCCGGAGCGCGACCGCAGCATCGCGGCCGAGACGTCTGTCTCGATCAGCAGGCCGACCCGCGCCCTGGCCGGACTGGCGGCCAGCGCGCGGGCGAAGCTCCCGTCCCGCGCGCCCAGGTCGACGGCGACCGGGAAGTCGCGCACTATGGCCTCCAGGCGTTCGACCAGGTCGGCGGCGGCGCGCCGTTTCAGGAAGTTCGCGCTTTCGAACGCCGCCGCCGCGCGATCGAGGCGGCGGCGATGCAGATCGCGGTCGAACAGACGGGGTGGGGCGGCCATGATGCTGGACCATGACGGCAACCGGGCCTTCTGGAAACCGGGACCGGCCGCGCGGGCGGCGGCGCGCGGGCTGCTCGACCTGGTCTTCCCGCCGCAGACCCTCGACCAGACCGGCCGCGCCCTGTCGAGCGGGCTTTCCGCCGAGGCCTGGACCCGCGTCGCCTTCATCGCCGAGCCACTGTGCGACGGCTGCGGCGCGCCGTTCGAATACGACCCGGGCGAGCGCTGCGCCGCCTGCCTGGCGCGGCCCAGGGCCTTTGCGCGCGCCCGGGCCGCGGTGCTCTATGACGACGCCTCGCGCGACCTGATCCTGCAGTTCAAGCATGCCGATCGCACAGACCTGGCGCGGCTGCTCAGTGGCTGGGTCAGCCGCGCGGCCGACGATCTGCTGGGCGAGGCGGACGCCGTGGCGCCGGTGCCGCTGCACCGCTCCCGGCTCCTGGCCCGGCGCTACAACCAGGCCGCCGAGATCGCCCGGCCCCTGGCCAGACGGCATGGGCTAAGCTTCCTGCCGGACACGCTGGTGCGATCGAAGCGCACCGAGAGCCAGGCCGGCAAGTCCGGCTCCGGCCGCCGCCGCAACGTCGCGGGCGCCTTCGCCGTGCCGCCCGGCCGGCGCCGCCGCGTCGAAGGCCGGCGCATCCTGCTGATCGACGACGTCCTGACCACCGGCGCCACGGCCGAGGCCTGCGCACGCGCGCTGCTGGCGGCGGGCGCCAGCGCGGTCGATCTGGCGGTGGTGGCCAGGGTGCGCGAGGCGGCAAGTCTCGCTATATGACAGCCATGCCCAGGATCACCGTCTACACCAAACCCTTCTGCCCCTACTGCACCCGCGCACTCGGCCTGCTGGCCGCCAAGGGGGCGCAGGTCACCGAGGTGGAGGCCGCCTTCGACCCCGCGCTGCGCGGGGAGATGCTGCAGCGTTCGAGCGGCCGGGCCACCTATCCGCAGATCTTCATCGGCGACAGGCATGTCGGCGGTTGCGACGAACTGATGGCGCTCGACCGCGCCGGCCAACTGGATGCGCTGCTCAGCGTATGAGCCAGGTTCAGGTCGCCCTTCTCCAGCTTCGCACCCCGGCCAGCCAGGCCGCGGCCCTGGCGCAGATCGAGCCGCTGGCGCGCCAGGCCGCGATCGGCGGCGCCCAGTTCATCGCCACGCCCGAGGCCAGCAACATCCTCGAACGCGACCGGACCAGGTTGTTCGCGGCGCTGAAGCCCGCCCGGACCGATCCCTGCGTCCAGGGCCTGATCGCTCTGGCCGCGGGACTGAAGCTCTGGATCCTGATCGGCTCGGCCCTGGTGCTGCGTGAGGACGGCGGGGCGGCCAACCGCTCGATGCTGATCGACCCGGCCGGCCAGGTCAGGGCGACCTACGACAAAATCCATATGTTCGATGTCGATCTGCCTACCGGCGAGCGCGCGCGGGAGTCGGAGGCCTATACCCCGGGCGCCGAGGCTGTGGTCGCCGGGACGCCCTTCGGGACGCTGGGCCTGAGCATCTGCTACGACATCCGCTTTGCCTATCTCTATCGCGCTCTGGCCAAGGCCGGCGCCGAGATTCTCACCGTACCCGCCGCCTTCACCCGCCCGACCGGCGAGGCGCACTGGGAGATCCTGTTGCGCGCCCGGGCCATCGAGACCGGCGCCTTCGTG
>DASYAQ010000307.1:0-4838 GCA_036501225.1 Caulobacteraceae bacterium
ATCGACAATCTCGACACCAAGCGGGCCTTCTATCTCGACGTCGGCGATCGCCACGTCGTGGTCGGCCTGGATCTGAACAATCGGCCAACGGTGCAGGACCTGTGGAATTCCACCCCCACCTGGGGCTTCCCGTACAACGCCTCGGCGCTGGCTCCGGGGGCGGCCAACAGGGTCCTGCTCGACGGCGAACTGGCTCAGCGGGTCGTAGGCGTGGGCGCTTACGCCATGTGGAATGACCTGCTTTACGCCGAGTTCACCGCCTACAACCCCGTCGCCAACGAGACCGCGAGCCGGCTGGGGATCGACGCGCCGGCGGGTACGGACGCGTACGATGGCCTGATCCCCTATTGGCGGGTCGCCGTGCAGCACGACTTCGGCGGCCGCTATCTCGAGGTGGGCGGCTACGGGCTGTCCGCCAGCCGCTTTCCAGGCGGCGACCGATCCGCTGGTCTGGACCGGATCGTCGATGTCGCGCTGGACGCGACCTACCAATATACCGCCGACGACAGGCATTTCGTTTCGGCCCACGCCACCTGGATCCACGAGGGCCAGCGGCTCGAGGCCAGCCGGGTCCTGTTCGGATCGCGGCCGAACGACCATCTGGACACGCTGAGAGCGGATCTGTCCTACAGCTACGACAACACCTGGACGCCGTCGGTGCAGCTGTTCTCGACGACGGGGACTCGCGACGCGCCGCTGTTCAACACAATGGGCGGGCGTCCCGACTCCCAGGGCTACATAATCGAGCTGGCCTATGTCCCGCTCGGAAAGGTCAGGTCGCCGGTGCTCTGGGCAAACGCCCGGTTCACGGTGCAGTGGGTCGGGTACACAAGGTTCGACGGCGCGCGCAGAGGCGCCTCGAACAACAACACACTCTACCTGAGCAGCCGCTTCGCCTTCGCGCCGCTCGGGGCGTTCGTGCAGCGATAGAGTTCAGGCGGCGGTCTTGCCCTCATCCGCCTCGTCGGGGCCTAGAGCCTCTTCGATCGCGGCGAAAAGCATCCCGATCTCGATCGGTTTCGCCACATGATCGTCCATGCCCACTTCTCGATAGAAGGCGACCTGTTGCGGCATGACGTTGGCGGTCAAGGCGATGATCGGCGTCCGGGCGCGCCCCGTGCTCAATTCCGTCTCGCGTATGATCCTGGCGGCCGTGGGACCATCCATCTCGGGCATTTGGACATCCATGAGGATGATGTCGAAGTTCGCCTGACGCCAGGCCTCGACCGCCAGCGCGCCGTTCTCGACGATGACCGGATGGATGCCGGCCTGGTGCAGCAGGGTCTTCAGGACGAGCTGGTTCACCGGATTGTCCTCGGCCGCCAGCACCCGTAGATCGACCGCGCCGGAAACCTCGGCGTCCTGGTCGTCGGGCGGCGTCTGGGGCAGGCCTTCGGTGCTGTCGCCGACCCTGGGGATGGCGAGGCGCACGGTGAATTTCGACCCAAGGCCGACCTCGCTTTCGACGTCGATCGAACCGCCCATGAGGTCCGCCAGCTCGCGGCAGATCGCCAGGCCAAGGCCGCTGCCCCCGAAGCGTCGCGTTGTGGAGGCGTCGGCCTGGACGAACTTCTCGAACAACTTGCCCGTGACTTCGGGCGGCATGCCGATCCCCGTGTCCTGCACGCTCAGCACCAGCCCCGGCGGCTCGTTGGCCACGACCACCCTGATCCCGCCGCTCTCGGTGAACTTCAGGGCGTTGGAGAACAGGTTATACAGAATCTGGCGCAGGCGCGTCGGGTCGCCGCGATAGAGACCCTTGGCGCCCTCGGCGGTGAAGGACAGCGACAGCCCCTTGCTGTTGGCCAACTGGGTGAACGTCGACAGGGCGCCGCGCATGACAGCGTCAAGATCGAAGTCCACATCCTCAAGCTCGAGCTTTCCGGACTCGATCTTCGACAGGTCGAGAATGTCGTTCAGTATCGCCAGAAGCGCTTCGCCGGATTTGCGGATGACGTCGAGCCGCTCGGTTTGCAAGGCCGACAGCTGGTCGCCGCCCATGGCCTGGGCCATCCCGAGCACGCCATTGAGCGGGGTCCTGATCTCATGGCTCATCGTGGCCAGGAAGGCGCTCTTGGCGACGTTCGCCGCTTCCGCCTCCTCCTTGGCCTGCTCGAGTTCCCGGGTGCGCAAGCTCACGCGCTCCTCGAGCGTCGAGAGAGTCTGTTTCACCTCGCCCTGGGCCGCGGTCAGGGCGCGGGCGACGGCGCCGAATTCATCCTTGCGCTGCAGCAGCTGGCCGCTCTCGCCGATTTCATCGTCGGTTCTGCGGCCAGCCATCCTGCCGACCGCCCGGAGCGGCGGAATGATCTGCAGGATCAGCAGGCCAGCCCCGATCAGACCGACGATAAGGCTGCCTGCGATGACCAGTCCGAGAAGCTGCTTGGACCTGGACAGCAGGTCGTCCGCCGACGTCCTCAGATCAAGCGCGGCATCGGCGAAACGCTGGACCACCTTTGTCAGGGTCCGGTCGATCGTCTGGGGATCTTCCCGCGCGCCCCGCATCGGATCGCTGAGCGCCGCGATCTGTCCCCGCGCCGTGATGGCGAGTTCTTTCTCCCGGAAGGTCGGCGCCCGCTCGATCGCCACGTCCAGGTCGTCCAGAATCTTCTGGATGGCGGCGCGGTCGCCTGCGCTGGTGTATGGCGGCTTGACGGTGGCATGCGCGCTCTCGAAGCGAACGAAGCCGACCTCGACCTTATGGGCGTAGTGCACACCGACGAAGGCGCGATCGTAGAGGCTGTCGGCTATGCTCCCGAACCGGTTGGTCATGATCGCCGCGAACGTGGCGATCGCAATCATCGCGGCGATCATGACAGCCGTGAGGACGATCAGCTTGTATCGGATCGACACCGGGCTTGGGCCTTCAGTTCACGATAACGCGGAGCCGCATGCCCGGGTGGATGCTGCAGACCACAGAATAGATGCGCTTGTCGGTGAATTTGTATGAGACGACGTCTCGTGGCTTCTGCACCCCGAGGTCATCGGTGTCGTCGCCGCCGCGCACGCTGATGTTGTGGCTGACATTGTCCTGGTTGCTGAAGCTGAGCGTGTCGCCCTGGTGGATCGAAATGGTCGATTGCGAGAACTGAAGATTGTGCTGGCTTATGGCGAAGCTCGCCGCCCAGGCGACGGCCGGTCGACCGAGGGCGGCCAGCGTGGCGGACGCCGCGATCAGGCCGACCATCGCCGTCGCCAGCTGAATGGGCTTGTCGAGTGTCATGGGTCTAGAGACTCTCAAGTCGGACGCTTATTCTCGCCGTTATTGGTTAAGTAGCCCCTTATTTCAGTCGCTTGCCCGATGGGCGCCTGCGATCCAGGCGCTGCCGGGCCGGCGCCAGACGGTCTATGGTGGCGACCGCAATCCCCTATGGAGGTTTCAGACCCTTGACCACCCTGATCGAGACAAGAGCCGGCGCCGACATCGTCCTCAGCGGCGTGCTCACCCGCGCCGACCACGAAACCTATAAGGAGCTGGGGTTCGACGTGCCGGCCGGCGTCGAGCGGCTGACCGTGACGTTCAGCTATACCGGCAAGGAGGAGCGGGCGACCATCGACCTCGGCCTGTTCGATCCGGAGCGGTTTCGCGGCTGGAGCGGCGGCGACAAGTCGCGCTTCACGCTGTCGGCGATCGACGCGACGCCGTCCTATCAGCCGGGGCCGCTGATCCCCGGCCGCTGGACGCTGTTGCTGGGCGTGCCCAACATCCGCCCCGGCAGAGAGGCCGCCTATGTGGCTGCCATCCATTTCGGCCGCGGCGAGGCGACCGAAGTGTCGAGCTTCTCCGATGAACCGCTGGAGGTCGGGGCCCGCTGGTATCGCGGCGACCTGCACATGCACACCTGCCACAGCGACGGCACGGTGGAAGCCAGAAGCGGCGCGCGCCGCGTGCCCGGCCCGGTCTATCGCACCGTCGAGGCCGCGGCCGCCAAGGGCGTCGACTTCATCGCCGTCACCGACCACAACGCCGTCTCCCACCATCATGCGCTGCGCGAGTTGCAGCCCTATTTCGACAAGCTGTTGCTGATCCCCGGCGTCGAGGTCACCACCTTCCACGGCCATGCCGGGGTGCTTGGGGCCATCGGCTTCGTCGAGTTCCGGCTTTCCAGCCCGCACCTGAGGCGCGTGCGTGACCTGCAGGACGCGGTCGAGCGCCAGCACGGCCTCTTCTCCATCAACCATCCGGCCCTGCCGTCGAACGAGCTATGCATGGGCTGCGGCTGGACGGCGGAGTCGACCGACTATGCCCGCGTCGCGTCGGTGGAGGTGGTCAATGGCGGCGCGGTCTCCGCCCACGGCGGCGCGGCCGAAGGGGTGTTTTCCGGCCTGCCTTTCTGGGAGGCGCGGCTGAACGAGGGCTTCCGCCCCACCGCCATCGGCGGCAGCGACAACCACAAGCCCGACGCCAGCGCGACCAAACCCTCGGCCGTCGGCGCCCCGACCACGGTGGTCTGGGCCGACAACCTCTCCGAACGCGCCATCCTCGACGCCATCCGCGCCGGCCGCGTCTTCATCGATGTCGAGGGGACGTCCGACCGCCTGCTCGACCTCACCGCGGTGGCTGGCAAGCGCAAGGCCGGCATGGGCGAGAGCCTCGCCGCCGCTGATGGCGAACGCATCCGCTTCCACGCCCGCCTGCAAAACCTGCCCGGCGGCCGGATCGAGGTGATCGAGGACGGCCAGGTTCTGGCCGAAGCCGCCGACGTCGCGCCCGGCGCCCGCGACGCGGTGCTCGACTTCCCCTGGACCAGCAACGGCGCCCGCCACTGGCTGCGCCTCAACGCCCGCGACGCCGAAGGCCGCCTGGTGCTGATCGGCAACCCGATCTATGTGAATTT
>DASYAQ010000308.1:0-6096 GCA_036501225.1 Caulobacteraceae bacterium
CAGGGGGCCGACGGGCGTCACTTCCGACGGCACCTTGTAGTCCACCAGTGTGGGCTGCTTTGCGGGGTCGGTGTTCATCACCGCGCCGAGATACTCGAACATGCCGTAGATGGAGCGGGTGTTCACCACGATCTGGTAGTCCCGCCCGTCGAACAGCCGCACCGTCAGCGGCGCGCTGCCGCGCTTGTGGCCGGTGCCGCAATAGAACGGCGGCTTCTTGTCGGCGGTCAGCTGGTCGAACTCCTTCTTGGCGGCGACGGTCGACAGGGCGCGCTCAAAGCAGAGCTGCGCCTTGGGTTCATCGACCGGATTGCGCAATACGAAGTCGATCTTCCCGGCCTTGCCCATTTCGCCGGTGGATTGGGCGGCGACCTGTTGCACGGCCTCGTGGGCCTGGGCTCTGGCGTCGGCGGCGCCGGGATCGGTATTGGGGTTGGTCGGGGCGACAAGGCTATCGGTGCTCTGCGGCACCTCGGTCATCAGACCATGCTCCATGGCCGCCTCGATGGCCCCCTGGAACAACCCGTAGGAGGGGTTGGACGGGTCGTTGTAGAGGATGCAGGGATCGTTCCCGGGCTGCAGCGGGCAGGGGGTGATCTTGGCCTTCTCGATCACCAGGTAGAAGACCATTTCGCGCGAGAAGCCCTGGTGCAGCAAAAGGTCGATGTCGTTCAGGCCGAGCGGCTGCAACATGCCCTCGTAAAACGTCTGGGTATTGAACACGCCCATCTGGAAGTTGGTGTTGATGGTGTTGTCGAGAAACGTCGACGTGCCGCTCTCGACGATCTGCCGCGCGGCCAGCGGCAGGCTGGCGCCTTCGGTGAAGGCCGGCGCGCCGAGCCGGAAATCGGTGCTGCCCGTCGCCTGGACGTTGCCGATCGAGACGAAGTACAGCGGCTCGCCCTGACTGGCGCGCGCCAGGTTGAGCAGGATGCCGCGGTTGGCCATCTGGCCGACGCCCTCGTCGATCGAGGTGCCGCGGTTGGCCAGCGATCCGGTCGAAACGCAGGCGGTCAACAGCAGCGAAATCGCCGCCAGAACAATGACTCGCACCGATGTACGCATTATGGGCCCCCGCCAATGACTTAGGGCCGAGCATGAAGGGCGGGTTCCAACAAGGTCAATAGGTCATGGTGTCCGGTCGCCGGTTGATGCGCCAGGCCGATCGACCCCGGTCAGGCCGGCAGGCTGAGCGGCCGGGTGCCGAACAGGGTGCGCCACTCCGACTGTTCGGCGCCCATCACCGCCACCGCCCGCTGGATCCGATCGGACAGGCGGGCGAAATCGACCGTATCGGCCATCATCGCCGCGCGGATGGTGGCCAGTCGAGAGGCCATCTCTTCCGAACGGATCGCCACGGTCTCGAAATCGCCCTGCACGCGAATGGCGTTCAGCGCCGCGCCGAAGGCGGGCAGGGCCGCGGTCAGGGCGGTGACGTAAAGCCGGCTGTCGTAGGCCAGACTCGAGCCCCAGATCAGATAGGCGAAATAGGCCAGGATGAAACTGGCGCCGACGGCGGCCGGGGTCCCGAACAGGAAGAGGCCGCCCCGGTGCAGACGCCGCGACGCCAGCGCCATCAGCCGGCTGTTGTCGTGGTGGTAGTTGATCTGGCCCCTCAGCTCGACCGTGATCACCGCCTTGCGCACGGCCTCGGCATAGCCGGCGTCGACCGCCCGATTCGGCGGCGGCAAGAGGCGCCCGACGGCGCGGACATACCAGCCGACCCAGTCGTCCTGGTCCAGCCGCTCGCCGCGCTCGGCCTCGGTGCGCGCCCCAGGGGTTCGCCGCGGGCGCGGGATGGACGAACGCGCGCCAACCAGGCTGAGCACGCGCAGATGGCGCAGCCACTCGGCGCAGCGGCGGTAGTCGAGCCAACGCCGGTGCCAGCCGCGCGATGCGCCGCGGCTCCAGATCGCGACGATGGCGGACAATAGCGCGATCTCGCCGGTCACCAGCAGGACCTTGACCAACAGCCGGCCGTTCTCGTTCAGCTGGTCGTGGATGACGGGCAGTTCGGTGGAAAGCCCGAAGAGCGCGAAGGCGACCGCGATGGCGGCGGCCATGAAGTTGAAGACGAAGGCCGAGCGGTAGAGCTCGCTGTAGCGGACGGCCAGCCCGTCGGTCGGGGTGATCGCCGGCAACAGCGTCTCGCACACCGCCTCGGTCAACGGCTCGGACGGGCCTGGAAAAAGGGCGCGCCACTGGTCGGGCGGGTGCGGATGCTCGTACTTGGGGCGAAAGTCGGTTCGCTGCAGCGGGCGCACCGCCAGCAGCGCCAGCAGCACCGAATAGAGCGGCCAGCCACGCCGGGGACCCGGCGGCTCGTCGTATAAGGCGAGCAGCGCCGTTCGGGTGCTGGAGTCCGCGGGCGGCGCGACCAGGACCTCGATCACGTAGGGCAGGGCCGCGAACGCGTCGCTGGTCGGAAGGTCCTCGGTGCGCACCTTGGCCGGCGGCAGGTCCATGTCGCCGGTCCAGAGCAGCCTGGCCTGGTCGGGCGTCGCGGGATTGATCAGTAGGATCGGCATGCCCTCGCTGACCGCCTGCTGGACAATGTTGGCGGTGCCGCCGATGCCGGCCGCCTCGCCCTCGTCCCAGACGGCGATCAGGATGTCGGAATGGGCCAGCATGACCAGGCCTGCCGCCTCGTAGCCGCGCTTCTCGGCCAGGGCGCCGTCCGGGTTGTCGAGTTCGAAGACCGACCGGGCCTTGGCGAGCAGGGCGCGATAGGCCGATTTCGACTCCGCGCTGTCGAAATCATGCTCGTAAAATCCGCGCGCGGCGGGCAGGACGACTTCCAGCGCGGCCCCGCCGCCAAGCCCCGCCCCGGCGACAATCCGATCGGCGCCCTCGGCCAGGGCCGAGACCACAACCAGTTCGGGCGACTCGGTTCCGAACGCCCATTGGGCCGCACTGACGCTATCGGCAAAGGCCTGGTTCATCAGCGCAAACAGGCGCTCGACCGTGGCCCGGACGGCCGGCGCGATCTCGTCGGGCAGTTTTGGCCCGGTCCTGTGGCCGGTGACTCCGACCCGCAGACAGGCCCGCGGCCTATAGGCTGAAACGCTCTCGCCTCGTCGCGCCATCGCTCCCAGCCCAGACCCGCCGCCGCTCAGGCGTCCTTTGTCCGCGCTGGGATGGGGAAGAGCAAGAGTGCGCGGTCCGAGCGGGCCCGCTCTAACTTCTAGGCCGCGCGCGGCTCGCCGGCTGCGTCGAGTCCAAGCGCCGCCATCATTTCCGCGCGGCCGGGGCCGAGCGGCGGCGGGTGATGGCGGGCGTTGGCGGTGCGGCCGCGCGCCCAATGGCCGACCACTTTCAGCATGTTTTCCGGCCGTCTCAGCCAGGCGCGCGGCGGATCGACCATGTTGAACTCGCGGATGGCCTCGCGCAGCAGGTCGACGTCGGCGCGCACGGCGACGCCGACCCCGTCGCCGATGAAGCTCTGCAGCACCTTGGCGCGCAGCGGAGCGCGATAGGCCGGATCGAGCGCATTGGCGGCGCGTCGGATGGCGCTGCGATCCTGGGCGCGCATGTCCTCGAAGTAGGGCCGCAGGGCGGTGGTGACGCGGGTGTCGTAGAGGCGGGCGCGCAACGCCGGATCGACGGTCTCGTCCAGAACGTCGCGCAGGATCTCCGACTCGACGGCGGCGAAGGAGCAGCCGCGGCCATAGAGGGGGTTGGTGCGGATCAGGCTGTCGCCGAGCGCGAAGAAACCCAGGATGGCGCGGCGCTCGGGGCTGACGAAGCGACGCCAATGGCTCCTCAGGTCGCCCATGCCGAAGACGCGGCTGATCGGCTCGGACCCGGCCGGGTCCATCCAGTCGGCGATGCCGGGGAACATGCCGCAGATCTGCTGGAACACCTCCGGCTTCAAGACCGCCTGGCGCAGCGCCGTCTCCACCTCCGGCACCGCCAGCGTGATGGAGAAGCAGCCGTTGTCGCCGGGAAAGCGGCCGTATTTGATATAGCCCAGATCGCCGGTCCCGGTGGCGCGTGAAACCGGCGGATCGGCCTCGGCGATGCGACGATAGTGGCGGGTGAAATAGAGGATGCCGCAATCTTCCGACTCTTCCGGGATGATGGCGCCGGCCGCGACCAGCTGCTCCTTGGCCTCGGAGAGGCGGCCCTGGGCATCGATGACGACATCGGCCAGCCATTCCCGCGGCTGGTCGTTCTGGTCGCCGCGGACGCCCTGGACCCGCAGCGGCGCGCCGGGTTCGGCTGAGACGATCAGCTCACGGACGAAGGCGTCGGAGACGATCGTCACCCCGGCCAGGGCCTCGACATAGCGGCGGACGATGAATTCGAAACTGGTGCGCCGACTGGTCAGGATGACCATGTCGTCGTCGCCGGCCTGGGGCGCGTAGGTCTGGCGCAGCGCCGCCGGCATCAGGTCGGTGAAGCCGATCTCGCGGCATCCGGCCTCGCGGAGCTGGTCGAGCAAGGCGGGATGTCTGTGCTTGATGACGTTGCGCATGCGGGCCAGGAAGCCGTGACTGTGGCGCAGCTGGCCGACGCCGCGCCTGCGCCATTCGGCGAACGCCGCCTCCACGCCGCCCTCGGGCAGCGGCGGGTCGCGTTCGAGGATGACGATTTCGCGTGTCCCCGGCGCGAAGGCGAGCGCCGTAAACAGCCCGGCCATGCCGGCGCCCAGAACCAGCAGGTTTTCGCCCATGCTTCTAGCGCAGGCTGGCGTTCACGGCGGCGAGGGCCGCGGCGCCGGGGGTCAGCTCCGCGTCGTTCAGCGCATTCAGCGGCGTGTCGACCGTGTCCAGGTGATCGTGCAGGTCGCGGGGCGTCGGGTCGACATAGAGCAGGCCGGTGACGATCTCGCCGGCCGCCGCCCGCTCCTGCAGATGCGCCAGCGCCTGGGCGCGGTCGCTCGGGTCGTAGTGGGCGCTGAGCTTGCGCAGGGCCAGGATCGAGCCGTCGTGCTGGGTGACCATCTCCACCGTGCCTGGCGCGTGGTCGATCTCGATCGGCGCGCGCGGCGCGATCACGTCCAGCCGGTTCATCGCCATGTTGTGCTCGCGCACATAGTCGAAGCTCTTGGTCGAGCCGAGATGGTTGTTGAACTGTACGCACGGGCTGATGCAGTCGATGAAGGCCGCGCCCTTGTGGCTGAGCGCCGCCTTGATCAGCGGCGTCAGCTGGGCCTTGTCGCCGGAAAAGCTGCGCGCCACGAAGGTCGCGCCAAGCTGCAGGGCCAGCGAGACCAGGTCGATGGCGGAATCGTGGTTGACCACGCCGCGCTTGCTCTTCGAGCCGGCGTCGGAAGTGGCGGAGAACTGGCCCTTGGTCAGGCCATAGACCCCGTTGTTCTCGACGATATAGACCATGTTGACGCCGCGGCGGATGGCGTGGGCGAACTGGCCGAGCCCGATCGAGGCGGAATCGCCGTCGCCGGAGACGCCGAGATAGATCAGGTCCTTGTTGGCCAGGTTGGCCCCGGTCAGCACCGACGGCATGCGGCCGTGCACGGTGTTGAAGCCGTGCGCGGCGCCGACGAAATAGTCCGGCGTCTTCGACGAGCAGCCGATGCCGGAGAGCTTGGCGATGCGGTGCGGCGGCAGGGCGAGTTCGTAACAGGCCTGGATGATCGAGGCGCTGATCGAGTCGTGGCCGCAGCCGGCGCACAGCGTCGAGACCGAACCCTCATAGTCGCGGCGGGTGAAGCCCAGCGCGTTCTCGGCCAGGCCGGGGTGATGCAGGCGGGGTTTGGTGATGTAGGTCATTCGGCGGCCTCGACGAGCGAACTGGCTTGCATCTTCGCGGCGATCTCGCCGGCGATGAAGCGGGCGGTGATCGGCGTGCCGTCATAGTGGTTGACGGCGACGAGCTTGGCCGGGTCCACCCCGCCCTCGTTCATGATCAGGGTGCGCAGCTGGCCGTCGCGATTCTGCTCGACCACGAACACCTGCTCGTGGGCGGCGATGAAGTCGAACACCTCGTCGGCGAAGGGAAAGCCGCGCAGGCGAAGGGCGTTCAGGTGGCGGCCCTGCGCCTCCAGGGTCTCCAGCGCCTCGTGCAGCGCCGGCGCGGTCGAGCCGAAATAGATCACCCCGGTCTTGCTGGCGCGGCGCGCGTCGCGGCGCA
>DASYAQ010000309.1:0-2465 GCA_036501225.1 Caulobacteraceae bacterium
ACCGCGCCCAACTGGCTGATCGGCATGTTCGCGCCGTAGGCCTCCACGCGCACCTGGTCGAGCAGGCCGGCGCTCGCCCGCCCGGTGCGCAGCGAGCCGAACTCCTCCTTCAGGGCGGTGACGGACTTTTCCATCCGCTCCCGATAGGTCGCCAGATTGGGCTTTTCGGCCTGCGCCATGGTTGGCCCTCCTCTAAGCTGCGTCCTGACGCTCGCTGGCGATGGTGGTGAAGACGCCCTCGCCTTGCAAGACGCGCAGCAGGTTGCCGCGTTCGCGGATCGAGAACACAACGATCGGAATGGCGTTGTCGCGCATCAGCGCGATGGCGGAGGCGTCCATTACGCGAAGATCCTGCGCCAACACCTCGAGATAACTCAGCTTTTGGTAGCGCTCGGCGCCCGGCTCCTTCTTTGGATCGGCGGTGTAGACGCCATCGACGCTGGTGCCTTTCAGCAGCGCGTCGCAACCCATCTCGGCGGCGCGCAGCGCCGCGGGCGTGTCGGTGGTGAAGAAGGGCGCGCCGAGACCAGCGGCGAAGATCACCACCCTGCCCTTCTCCAGGTGGCGAATGGCTCTGCGGCGGATGTAGGGCTCGCAGACCGCGTCCATCGGGATCGCCGACTGCACGCGGGTCATGATGCCGATCTTCTCGAGCGCGCTTTGCATGGCGAGTGCGTTCATCACGGTGGCCAGCATGCCCATGTAGTCGGCGCTGGCCCGTTCCATGCCCTTCCCGGCCATCGAGAGGCCGCGGAAGATGTTGCCGCCGCCGATGACCAGGCAGAGCTCGATGCCGGAGTGGACCACCTCGGCGATGTCGGCCGCCACCGCATCGATGGTCGCGAGATCGATGCCGAACGCCTGATCGCCCATCAGCACCTCGCCGGACACCTTCAGCAGGATCCGGCGGTAGCGCGGCTCGGCGTCGGCCATTGAGCTGTTCTTCTTGTTGGACGAGTCGGTGGAAGCGCGCAGCTTAGCGCTCCCTCCCCGCGATGGGGAGGGAGCGCCGGCTGACGCCTTAGTTCTTGGTCATCGACGCCACTTCGGCGGCGAAATCCTCTTCCTTCTTCTCGACGCCCTCGCCGAGGGCCAGGCGCACGAAGGCCGCCACCTTGATCGGTGAGCCGACCTGCTTGGCGGTCTCGGCGACCAGCTGCTCGATGGTCTGGTCGGGGTTCCTCACGTAGGGCTGCTTCAGAAGGACGACCTCCTCCATCCACTTGCGGATGCGGCCCTCGACCATCTTCTCGACCACGTTGGGCGGCTTGCCAGATTCGGCCGCCGTCGCAGTCTGTATCTCGCGTTCCTTCTGCACGGTCGCCGGGTCGAGCTCGTCGGCGCTCAGCGAGAGCGGCGGGGGGTTATGCCCGGCCGCGTGCAGCGCGATGTTGCGCGCCAGCTCTTCGAGCACGGCCGTATCGCCCGCGCCTTCGACGGCGACGATCACGCCGATCCGGCCAAGGTCGGTCGCGCCAGGGACCTTGTTGTGCACGTAGGTCCCGACCGCGCCCTGCTTCACCTGCAGCCGCGCCGAGCGGCGCAGCGTCATGTTCTCGCCGATCGTCGCTATGAGGCCGTTGATCAGCTCGCGCGCGGTCTGGCTGCCGTCGACCTTCGCGGTCCGCGTCGCTTCGACGTCGCCGGCGACGTCCAGCGCGGCCCGGGCGATCTGCCGGGCGGCGGCCTGAAAGGTCTCGTTGCGGGCGACGAAGTCGGTCTCCGAGTTGAGCTCGATCACCGACGCAGTCGCGCCGGCGCCGGCCCGCTGGGTCGCGACAGCGACAACGCCCTCGGTCGCCACGCGGTCGGCCTTCTTGGCCGCCTTGGCGAGACCTTTCACGCGCAGCCGATCCACCGCTTCGGCGAGGTTGCCACCGGTCTCCTCCAGCGCCTTCTTGCAGTCCATCATGCCTGCGCCGGTCGTCTCGCGCAGTTCTTTCACCATGCCAGCCGTGATGTCGGCCATGGTCGTGCCTCCAATCAGAATGTCAGTCACGCAGACCCCGACGGGGAGTCCGCAAAACGAAAGCTCAGCCTTCCGCCGCGGGCTCGCTCGCAGGCGCCGCCTCGTCCGCCGCCGCGGCGGTGGTATCGGACTCGCCCGACATCTCCGCTTCGGTCACGACAGGTTCCGGTTCGGCTTCCGGCGCCGGTTCAGGCTCAGGTTCCGGCGCGGGCGCGGCGGCCGCCTTGGCGTTCGAGCGCCGCAGCGACGGCTCGACCGGCGCCTCGGCCGCGCCGATGTCGACGCCCAGCGCCGCCTGGCCTTCGGTCAGGCCGTCGAGCACCGAGTCGGCGACCAGGTCGCAGTAGAGCTGAATCGCCCGCGCGGCGTCGTCGTTGCCCGGGATCGGAAAGCTGATGCCCTCCGGATCGGAGTTGGTGTCGAGCACCGCCACGACCGGGATGTTCAGCTTGCGCGCCTCCTGGATCGCGATCGCCTCCTTGTTGGTGTCGATCAC
>DASYAQ010000310.1:0-1747 GCA_036501225.1 Caulobacteraceae bacterium
CGCCTACCGCGACGCTCGCGCGGTGCACCAGCCGCCGCTCGGCGCCGATCCGGGCGATCTCCAGGATGCAGTCGCCGCCGGCCGAGCTCGCATGCAGGGCGAAGGTCTCGCCCGGCGCGACGCTGATCCTGTCGGTGTAGCAGACCGTCACGCTTTAAGCCTCCTTGGCGGTGAAGTGCAGCCAGGCCACCAGGGCGAGGCCGGAGAGCACCAGCCCGCCGCCCAGAAAGAGCACGCCGCGGGCGTTGGCGTCGCTGACGCTGAGGATGGCCAGCAGCGGCCCGAGCGCGCCGCCGAGAATCTGCGCCGCGCCCACCTGCACGGCGGTCCGGCGGCTGGGATCGGCCTCGATCGCCATCGGCACGAAGAAGGGGCCGATGAGCAGGAGCATGAAGCCGTAAAGGCCGCTGACGGCGACGAACAGCCAGGCCGGCTGGGTGAAGCCATAGACGCCCCAGGTGATCAGGAAGGTGATCGTGCCGGCGAGAAAGACGTGGAAATACCGCGCCCGCCCGGCGATGGCGATGGCTGCGACGCCGCCCGCAACCTGCGCCGCCAGCGACACCGAATTGGCCACCCCGCCGGTCTCGGAACTCAAGCCCGCCTGGTGCGCCAGCGGCACGATGTAGATCCCGACCGCGCCCGTGGCCGCGCCGATCAGCAACATGGCCGCCAGCGCCACCCAGCCGCGCGCCGGCAATGGGAACGAGGCGCCCTCGGCAGCCGGCAGGTCGGCATACCGGTCCGGGATCATCAGCGAGATCGGCGCGGCCAGCAGGCTCACGACGGCGACAAAGGCGAAACCGCCATTGGCGTGGAATCGCGGCACGATCAGCACCGCGCAAAGGGTCGAGGCCAGGAACTGGGCCAATGTCAGCGCGGTCAGCAGCACGCCGGCCCAGCGCTCCGGTGTGACCGTGCGCGCGATCATGCCGATGCAGATCCACAACAGCAGGCCTTCGGGGATTCCGGCCAGCCCTCGCACCAGAAAGACGCCGTCACCGTGCACGACCAGGGTGGCCAGGTCGATGGCGGTCAGCGCCACGGCCGCCACGACGCCGATGATGCGCAGGCGCTCCGGTTTCAGCAGCGCGCTGGCCAGCGCGGTGGCGGCGCCCATGGTCAGCGCCTCCAGCATGGCGGCCAGGCCGATGCCGCGCGCGTCCAGCCGGTGCTCGTCGACCAGGGCGGCCAGCAGGATCGGCAGCACCCCGGCCAGCAGCAGCGAAAGCACCCCGAGCGCGATGGCCGCCCCGGCCTCGAGCCCGCTCAACGGCGGCCCGAACGCCTCGTGCACCTCGTGATCGCCCGCCGCCGCCACATCCGCCATCCAGTCCCCTCCGCGAGCCCCGCACGCTAGCCCGAGCGGCGGCCCACGAACACCTCCAGCTCATCCTTGCCGTGGAGGACGAAACGCGACACCGCCGCCCGTCGACACCCCGCGTTAACCATGTCCGTTGCCAGAGGATTCACTCCCGGGCCGCTAGAATGGCCTGTTGGGGAACCGCGATGACGAAACTGGCCCTATTCGATTTCGACAGCCCGGAACGGCGCGCGGGCCGCACCACCAGGGCGTTCCGCCTGGTGTGGACCCTGTTCTGCTGGACCCTGGCCTTCTCCGCCGTCACCGTCGCCGCCGCCGCCTTCTTCCGCTGGCGCCACTTCATGTGACGCGGGCGCGCGAGGATAGTCCAGCACCTCGCTGCTATAGGTCTCCACCACCTCCGAGAACGGCCGCCGCCGCGCG
>DASYAQ010000311.1:0-8148 GCA_036501225.1 Caulobacteraceae bacterium
TCCGCTGCGCTGTCGAGGTCTGAAGCATTCAGGCCCGCCAGAAGTTCGTCGCGGCTCAACAGGCGGGTCAGCCCATCGCTGGCCAACAGCAGGGTGTCTCCCGGGCGGATCTCGCCTGTCACCGTGTCAATTGTCAGCTCCGGCGCGGCCCCGACAGCCCGGGTGACGAGATTCGAGTCGGGGTGGTCGACGGCCTCGGCGGGAGCGAGTTCACCGGCGTCGATCAGCGCCTGCACCACGCTATGGTCGCGCGTGAGCTGGACGAGCGTGGCGCCGCGACAGTGATAGGCGCGGCTGTCGCCGGCCCACAGGCACGCGAACGACCCGGGGTCCGCGGCGATGGCCACGACCGTGGTTCCGATCGTCCGGGCTGTCGGGCTCTCCCGGCCCATGGCCACCAGGCGCCGGTTCGCCTCGACAAGCATCCGCCTGGCCGCGTCGGTCCGTGTCGCCAGGTCCAGGTCCGGATCGCAGCCCGCCAGGGTCTCGACGACAAGCGCGCTCGCGAACTCGCCGGCGTCATGGCCGCCCATGCCATCGGCGACGGCCCATAGGCCGAGGTCGGGGCGACAGAGGACGGCGTCTTCATTGACCGTGCGCCGACACCCGACATGGGTTCGAGACACGCTCAGAAATCCCATGCCTGTCCACCTCTGTCCGGAGCCATTGGAATATCTTAGCAAATTTCCGGCAGAACTTTGTTCGCAAGCGGAGACCGGCCAGATTAGCGTTCAAGCAGCACCAGTGAAGCCCTACCACAGCAAGGCTCTGCCTGAAGGGGCGATCCTGCGCGAGTGGCGGCTCGAGGGCATCCTCGGCGTGGGCGGTTTCGGCATCGTCTATCGCGGCAAGGGCGTCTATTTCGGCGAAACCGTCGCCATCAAGGAGTACTTTCCGAGCGCGATTTGCGATCGTCAGCCCAGTGGCATGGTCGTGCCGACCGACTCCGCTTCGCAGGAGGTCTACGCGCTCGGACTGGAGAAATTCGTCGACGAGGCGAAGGTTCTCTGGAACCTGTCGAAGCCGGAAAGACACCCCAACATCGTGAGCGTCCGCAGCCTGTTCGAAGCCAATGGCGCCGCCTATCTGGTGATGGATTTCGAGACTGGCGTGCCGCTATCCGAGCTATTGCGGGCCGGCCGCCGGTTCGAACAGGCGGAGCTGCTCGGCCTGCTCAGGCCAATCGCCGATGGGCTCGACCGCGCTCACCGGGCGGGCGTTCTGCATCGCGATATCAAGCCCGCGAACATCCTGATCGACGAGGATGGGCGGCCGGTGCTGATCGACTTCGGCTCGGCGCGCTTCGACGCCGGCCAGGCGACGAGCACCAAGGTCACCTTCTACACGCCGCCCTACGCGGCGCTCGAACAGTATGTGAAGACCTATCCCCAGGGGCCCTGGACGGACATCTACGCGCTCGGGGTCGCGCTCTATCAGTGCGTCACCGGCGAGAAGCCGCCCGAAGTGCTCGAGCGGCTGCACGCGCAGTCGGGCGAGGCGCTGTCGGTGCGACAACGGCCGGGTTTCAGCCGGTCCTTCACGAGCGCGATCGACGCGGCCATGGCGATCCGCCCGGCCGAACGCCCGCAATCGATCCCGGAGTGGCTGGCGTTGTTCGAGCAGCCTGAAGACGACGATGACGATGTCACGCGCATCGGCGTCCTGACCGGCGCGCCCGTCGACGAAGACGTCACGCGGGTCGGCGCGCCGATCGGTTCGCCGCCGGCAAGCGCCGACACCGCCGCGGCGCTCGTCGCGTCAATCCTCGCGACGGGGCCCCGCGACGACGCGGAAGCGACCGAACCGGGCGATGCTCATCTGGCGAGACGCTTGATGGTCCCGGCGGTCGGGCTTGCCGTTGTCGCCATGGCGGCAGCGGCGGGGGCTCTGCTTCTGCAGCGGTCGCATGTCCCCGGCCCAGTCGCCCAGCGGCCGGTCCCGGCGCCCCTGACCGAACCGAGCGCCGCGTCGGCGGCGCCGGCCGCGCCGATCGCGCCATCAAAGGTTGTCTCGCCCGCATTGGAAAATGATGTCGACGGCCTGATTGCCGACGCGCAACGCGTCGGGCGTCCGACCAAGGAGATTAAGGCTCTGCTCGGCGCGAAAGCCCGGATCGCGGTCCTGGCCTCGCAGGTCCGAAACGCGACGGCCGGCGACGGAGCCAGGTCGGGGCCGCTGATCGCCGCATTGACCACCGAGGCCGCCACGGCATCCAGGGACGAGGCGACGGCGCTCGGCCACGCCGCCGAGGGCCATCGGCGAGAGGTCGAACAGGCGCTTGGCCGCTCCAGGGCCGGTCAGGGCGCGGTCGCCGCGGTTGTTCAAGCCGACGCCAGGCTGGACGCGGCCATCGCCGCCATGCCGGCGTCGGGAGACCCGGTGGCTTCGATCGACGCCGCGCGGCGGGCCGTTGGCGACTACGCCGTCTTCGCAAGAGCCTACGGCGCGGCCCCGCGTTTCTACGCGCCGGTCAAACGCTCGGCGTTCGCCGCCATCGACTCGCGCGCGCAAGCCATCGGAAGCGCGGTCGTCGCCCTCTCGGCGGCGGCGCCGCGGCCATGGCTTTTCGCGTCCCAGGCCCGCAAGCAGGCCTATCGTCTGCTTCAGGACAACAGCGCGCGTTCCAGAGCTTCGATGGCTGAGCTTGATCAACTGTCCCGGACGATCACGTCAGACGCTGATCTGGACGTCCTGAACGCGGCGGTCACCCGGGCTTCGACGATCCGGCGGGAACTCTCGAGCCTCTATGCAGCCTCCAACGCGGCGCGGTCGGCGCCCTGAATCCCGAAGCTGACTCGGCGGCTATGGTTAAGATCATTCACAGGTTTGTAAGCATCTAGCTTCACGGCAAATCAACAATCTTGCCCCAGATTGCCGTAGTCTGGATGTGAGTGTTGGGTGGTTGGCGTTGGACCTGTTGTATCTCAAAAGGTTTGCCGCGGGCCTGTTTGGCAGCACGCGGCGAACGGTGATCGTCGTGACTATTCTGGCGATGACGCCGCCGCTCATCTTGCTTTTTAGCTCGCAAATCTACTGGGCTGGGCGATCGACCGAAATCGACTGGTTCTGGCGGCTGGCCTGCATCTCGGGATGCCTTTTGGGCCTCGGTGTCGTGGCGTGGATGCTGCGGCCGATCGGCGTCGCCGCGAAGGCGGTGCGAGCGCTTGCCGCCGCTGCCAATCCGGCCCAGGCGGCGCTCAAGGCGCCCAACGACCTGGCGGCGATGCTCGCCGACATCGGCATCGTCGCCTCACGGGTCGACGCCTTGCGCGGTCGATTCACCAACCAGCATCCAGGAACCGGTTTTGCGACGCGAGAGCCTTTCCTTGCCGAGCTTGGCGGCGAGATGGACGCGGGCTGCCAACCAACGCTGCTGGCGCTGGCGCGCATGGGCGACTTCGATCGCATGGCCGCCTTTGACCGGCGCGCCGCCGAACTGGCTCTGGACGCCTTCGGCAGACGCCTGCAGCACGCCGCGCGTAAGAGCCTGGGCCTGGCGCAGGTCGACCGCGATTGCTTCGCCATCTGGTTTCGATCGACCGAACTGGAAGAGGCGACCGCCGAATTGCGCGCCGTCGCCTATGTCCTCGGCCAGGACCTCAGCATAGCCGACCAGACGATCGCCCCGGATGTAACCTTGGGATGCGCCGTCTATCCGCACGACGCCAAGGATGCGACGGGGCTTCTGGCCTGCGCCTTCGCGGCCTTGCCGAAGACCGGGACGCCGCATCCCGGCGGCCTGAACTTCTTTTCCTCGGCCAACACCGAAGTGGCCCGCCGGACCTTCCTGTTGGAGCAAGGTCTGCGCAACGCGATCAACGACGATCAGTTCTTTCTCCAATACCAACCGGTGGTCGACGTATCGCGAGGTCGCGTCGTCGGCGCCGAAGCGCTGCTGCGCTGGCGCCATCCCGAACTGGGCCTGGTGTCGCCCGCCGAATTCATTCCGATCCTGGAGCGTTCCGGCCCGATCGACGAGGTCGGTCTTTGGGTGCTGAACACGGCATGCCGCGATGCGCGAAGCTGGAGACGGCGGGGACTTGCCGACCTGACCATCGCCGTCAACCTCTCGGCCTGCCAGTTTCGCGGGCCGACCCTGGCCATGACGGTTGTCCGCACGCTGGAGCGCCACGGGCTGGCGCCGAGCGACCTGGAGGTGGAGCTCACCGAGACCGCCGCCATGGAGGACGCGGTCCGCACCCGCGAGGTGCTCGAACAGTTGCGCGCGCTGGGCGTCGGTGTCGCCATCGATGACTTCGGGGCCGGCTATTCCAGCCTGAGCTATCTGAAGAACCTGCCGTTCACCAAGCTCAAGATCGACCGTGAGTTCGTCGCCAAGATCCATGAGCGGCCAGACAGCCAGGCGATCTGCTCGGCGCTCGTCGCCCTTGCGAAGGGCCTGAACATCAAGCTTCTCGCCGAGGGCGCGGAGGAGCGCGAGGAGGTGGAAACCCTTGTCCGCCTGGGTTGCTCGATGTTCCAGGGCTACTTCTTCGCCGAGCCGCAATTGGCCGGCGACTTTGCCCTCACCGTCAGCGACGCCGCGTGGCTGGACAGGCTTGGCCTCGGCGCGACGGTCCTCAAGGCGCCGGCGCGACGGAGGCGGGCATGATCACGCTGCGACTCTTTCGCCAGTCCGACCGCGCGCGCCAGGTCGATGAACGTCGGCTCGAGACCGGCGCATTGACCATCGGGCGTGGCGCCCAGGCCGGTTGGCGTCTCGAGGATGCTGAAAACCTCCTGTCACGCAGCCATTGCTCCATTGGCGTCGTCGACGGGATCGTCACCCTGACGGACCTGAGCACCAATGGCGTGTTCATCGGCGAGCGAGAGGACCGGACCCGCCCGCGCGAACCGGTCGTTGTGCAACCCGGCGAGGTCCTGAAGCTCGGCGGCTACATCATCGTCGTGGGGACCGACGACCGCGTCCCCGTCTCCACGCCCAAAACACCCCGTCAGGCTGACGCGCCGTTCCTTCGCGTTTGCGAACCCCCGGGGCCGCCACTTCCCCTCGCGGCCGGCGCGCCGGCTGACCCGACCGGACATCGTCGTCACGCTAACGGCGCGCTTCTGGAAGCGTTCTGCGCCGCCGCGCACCTGGACATCTCCGCGTTCGCCGATGAGGATCCCTACGCGATCATGCAAAGGCTGGGCGCCGTCTACCAGGAGATGATCGTCGGTCTGACCGCGGTGATGAGCGAGCGCACGGCGGTCAAGGCCGATTATCTGATGGACCACACCACCGTTCGCACCACCGGCAACAATCCGTTTCGTTGGGCCAATCCGCAGCGCATCGCGCTCGATCTGCTGCGTGACGGCCAAAACGGCTTCGTCTCTGGCCCGCAGGCGGTCGAGGCGTCGTTCGGCGACATCAAAAAGCACATGCTTTGCATTTTCGCCGGTCTGAAGTCGGCGCTGGACGCAACGCTGGAGACGCTCAGCCCGCAAGCCATCGAGGCTCGGGTTCCCGCGGCTGGCCTGTTCAGGGACCAGAGCCGGGCCGCGTGGCGCGAATACGCAACCACCCATCGGCAAGTTCAGACCGAAACCCAGGAAGACGCCGACGGACTGGTGAACCGAGAGTTCCGCCTCGGCTATGCGCGAAGGCTGAGCGAGTTGGACGCTGCAAGCGACCCGCAACGAGTGAGCTGACGGTCGGACCGCATGAGCGTCAAGAGTTCGGATCGGTCCGCGGGACGCGTCATATCGTTTCCACGACGGCCAGGCTCCTTTGCGTGCGACACGTGTCGTCGCTCATTCACGACGGGCCGCCTGCAGTTGCGCGAAGGCGTCGTCGTCGGCGGAATGTGTGAGGCGTGTTCGGACGGCGACCGTTCAGGGCGGGACTGACACGTCCAAGGCCGGCGCAACGGGAACGTAGCGCCTACCTGCCTCCTCGCGGCGCCAAACATCGTTCAAGGTCGATCATTGGCGGGGACTCGGGCTGCTCGGTTGCGCTCATAGCTCGGCCCGCCCCTCTTTGGGGAACCTTGGCGGACGTAATTCAGGCCCCGGGCCAGCCAGCAGCCCACCGTGGCGGCGATGGCGCGGCCCTGGTGATCGCGACCTAAGGCCAGGGTCCAGTCCCCGGGTGGGGTGTGGTCCAGCGCGCGCGAGCAAGGCAGGGCCCAGACGTCCTTCCCGATTGGGTTCAACAACTCCATGCGACCCTCGCCGAGAAATCCGGAAAAGGCGCCGTAGTGGACGCCTTCGGCGCCGGTGACGGTGAGGTCGGCGCCGAGCTCCTCGCAACGATAGCGGCCGGCGATATCGCCGCCTGGCCCCTCGGCGCAGCGGATCAGTCTGGTGTGGAGGTTTTCCGCCGGTCGGTCCATCAGCACGTCGCCGCCGTCGGGCCTGAGCCGCAGCTCACCCTCCAAGTCCGCTCCGTCCGCATCCGCCGGCAGCTCCTCGGGGGCGTGGGCGAAGCGCAGCCGCACCCCGTCGGCCAGCGGTTCGATGCGGGCGGAAAGCCCGGTCTCCGGGTCCATATAGGCGCCGAGCCACGCCGGCGGCGGGCTGGGCAGGGGCGAGCGCGTCGGCCGGTCCTCGTCGAGCACGGCGGCGAACAGGTCGATGGCGGCGTCGTGGGCGTCGGCCATGTGGTTGAACAGCACCACCACCGAGACCCGCTCGGCCCGGGCGTAGAAGCGGTAGCTGCGCCAACCGCGCAGGGCGCCGCCGTGGCCGCTGATCTGGCGGCCGAGCTCGGTCGCTCGCCGCAGGCCGAAGCCATAGGGCGCCGGATGGCCATCGGCGAAGGCGACCGGCCTCGAAAGCCGGCCATAGAGCGCCTCCGGATCGTCGCGGGTGGCGTCGATATGGCGTTCCCAGGCGATCAGGTCGTCCAGGCTGGCGGCCATGCCGGCGTCGCCGGTCCAGAAGATGCGGTTGATCGCCGGGCGAAAGCCGGCGGTCTGGTCTCCCTCATAGCCTTCGGCGCCGTCGGGCAGGGCGCGGGTGTCGGCGGCCAGGAGGGCGTTTCCCATGCCGACGCGCTCGAAGAGGCGTGTACGCAGCCGCTCAGCGAAGCCCTGGCCGGTGCGATCCTGCAGGATGTCGGCGAGGATGCGGAAGTTCTGGTTGCAGTAGGAATAGCGGCTTCCCGGCGCGAACTGCAGGGTGCGGGCGCCGCCGATTATCGCCGCCGCTTCGGTCCCGCCAAAGGCCTGTTCCGGCGCGGCGCCATGCAGCATGGCGATGGCCCAGTAGTCGCGAAGGCCGGACTGGTTGTGGAAGAGGTCGAGAGCGGCGGGCGCGGGCTGTTCGAGGTTCGGCAGACGGGCGTGGACATCGTCATCCAGCACCGAGGGGTCGGGGAAGGCGTCCAGCACCGCCGCGCAGGTGAACTGCTTGGTGATCGAGCAGATGCGGAAGAGGGTCTTGGGCGTGAATTCGATGCGGGCCTCGGCATTGGCCCAGCCCCAGGCGCCGCTGGCCAGCACCTCGCCCTCGCGCAGCACGGCGGCCGCGCCGCCGGGTCCGGGATAGCTCAAGGGCAACGCCTGAAGGGCTCGATCGAGACGGGAGCTCATGCCGACGGACCCTTTTGCGCGCCCCGGCCGGCGCTGCCTGCGGCTAGAGCGCCGCCTTGCGGATATGCCCCGCAAAGCCGTCGATGTCGATGATCGAGCCGCAGACCACGACCCCGACCTTCTTGCCCGCCAGGCGCTGGCGCAGCGGCCCGAACAGGGCCGCGGTGGCGGCGGCGCCGGCCGGCTCCAGCGCCAGCTTCAGGTCCTCGAACAGGGCCAGCATGCCCCCGCGGATCTGGTCGTCGCTGACCGTGACGATCTCGTCGACATAGCGCCGGCAGGCGGCGAAACCGTAGGGCAGGGCCATGGGCGGGGCCAGGCTGTCGGCAATGGTGCTGATCGCCGGCAGCGTCACCGGCGCGCCGGCCTCGAAGCTGCGGCGCATGGAGTCGGCGCCTTCGGGCTCGACCCCGTAGACCTCGCAGCCGGGCGCCAACTGCTTGATCGCCGCCGCCGACCCGCCGCAGAGCCCGCCGCCGCCGATGGCGATGATCACCGCCTCCAGCCCCTCGACCTGTTCGGCGAATTCCAGCCCCAGGGTGCCAGCGCCCTGGGCGACATTGGGTCCCTCGAACGGGTGGACCATGGCGCGGCCCTCGGCGGCGCAGATCTC
>DASYAQ010000312.1:0-2190 GCA_036501225.1 Caulobacteraceae bacterium
CGCGAGACCGACCTGATGAATGCTCGCGGAAACGAAGCCTTCAGGACCTTGCGTGTCGGACCTCAACTCGCCTCCATTCTGTCGGCCGCCATGCCCCAGGATGCGAGCTGAAGAATAAGGCGAATGGCAAAGCTAATTAACTGTTTTCAAATATGAAATATTGAGAATTTGATCGCGAATGCCGTTGACCGCCTGCGAACGGCGGCCATAACTTGGCGCGTCGCTTCGGCAATCGGGCTGCGGTTGGGGATTTCGATGAGCAAGATCAAATATGCCGCGGCGATGCTGGCGGCCGGCGGCGCGGCGGGCGCGGCGGCGAGCGCCCAGGCAATGACGCTGGTGACGCTGGATCTTCCCGCCGGCGCCTCACTGACGCAATACATAACCCTGACGAGTTCAGGCGGGTCGGCGAGCGCAACGTATTCGGCGGGCGCTCAGTTCAGTTTCGGCCCTGGTCTCGTCTTGGGTATCCCCAGCCCCATTTTGTCCGAAGCCAAATTCGAGATTAATGGGCCCGATGGCGTCGGGCTTGGCGCAGAGTCCACGACACCGGAATTTCCGACGGCCGGCGAATTGCCGCTGACGGGCACGAAGTACCCTGCCGACTTTGCCTCGGGCGGCGTGGATGAGTATCTTCAACTCGAATTCCTGGCCGACGGAAACATCTACACCGGCTACGCGGCCTTCGACGCTTCTGGCGATCTCGAAACCATAACCTTCGCCGCGGTGCCCGAACCCGAGAGCTGGGCCCTGCTGCTGGCCGGCGTCGGCGTGGCCGGCGGCGCCCTGCGCGGCGCTCGCAGGCGGCGTCAGCGCCTCGCCGCGTAATAATAGGCGCCGCTCTCCAGTTCATCGGCGCCGCAGCGGCGCGCGAGGCTGATCGTATCGCGCACCGTATCGTCACAGTGGAAGCGCATCCGCGTCAGGCCTTCGGCGAGGCCCGCGACGAGGCCGGCCTCCAGCAACAACAGATTGGTCCAGCCGCCGCGCCAGCGCTGGGCGACGACACGGCCGTCGACTTGGGCGACGCCGTCGACGACATGCCAGAGGATGGCGCCCGCAAGGTCCTCGCCATCCAGCATGGCCTGCGAGCGGTCGTCCTCGGCGATGGCCCTGCGCCTCAAACCGTGAAGGACGCGGAACGGTCCGCCGCCGAACTCGCGCGCCAACAGCCAACCGATCTCCTCGAGCGGGGCATCCTTCAGAGGAACGACCCGGGCATCGGACGACAGCGATTTGCGCGCCCGCGCGGCGAGCGGCGCAACCACATCGAGCAGCGCCTGGAACGAGGCCTCGAAGCGAAGCTGACGACGGCGCGGGACGAATCCGCACGCCGCCAGGAAATCGGCCACACCGCCCTCGATCGGATACATGCCGAGCGACCACAGGCCGTCGGCGTCTTCGTCCGTAAGGTCCATGGCGGCGGCCACGAGCGCCCGGCCGACGCCGCGCCGGCGCATCTCGGGAACGACCTGGATGCTGACCGGAAAACCGCCCGGCCTTCCCCAGGTGCGCCAGGCGATTGCCGCGGCGCCGGCAAGCTGGCCGTCCACCCGGGCGATCAGCCACTCGCACGGCAGGCCGCGGGATTCGGGCAGAAGGGCCAAGGCGGCGGGGACCTCCCACTCCCTGGCGAGATCGATGCGCACGCGCCGGACCTATCATGGGGCGGAAGACGATGACCAGATGCGTGCTGATCGGCGCGTCGGGCCTCGACCGGGCGGGCTTCAAGACCGCCATACGCTCCAGCGAGACGCCGGCCCTGGCGGCTCTCGTCGAGAAAGGCGCGGCGACCTGGCTGGCGGGTGCGCCAGTGCGCGATGGACCGGCGGCCTGGGCGTCGATGGTCACGGGCGCCGAGGCCGAGAGCCACGGCATCTGGCGCGGCCAGGAAGCCTGGGCCGGCGGCGTGCGGCCCGTTGGCCGGTCCTCGTGGCGCGTGGCCCCGGTTTGGGCGAAGCTGGAGGTGGCGGGCATCGTCACCGGCTCGGTCCATTGGCCGGCGACCCGCAACGGCGCGGATTGGGCCGGCGCCCACATCGACGAGACCTTTGCGAGCCCGACGGGTCGTTTCGGCGAGGACTGGGCGCTTCCGCTTCACTGCGCACCCGAAGCCGCCCGCGCCGCCCTGCGGGACCGCCGGGTGCATCCGACCGATATCACCGCGGCGATGCTCAGGCCCTTTGTCCC
>DASYAQ010000313.1:0-17259 GCA_036501225.1 Caulobacteraceae bacterium
TACCCCTGCCGACGCTTCGCCCCCGGCCTCACGGCCGACGACGCACGGCTCGGGGCCGATGCGGGTCGCTAATCCTTCACCGTAGTGGACTTCCACCACCTACTCCTCGCCGGCCTCCCGGCGCACTGTCCCCAATTACCCTGGCCGCCCGCCTTACCCTTTGGGGGTGTTGATCTGCGCCTCGGCCAGCAGGCGGCGGCAGCGCAGCCACATTTCCAGGCGCTGCACCACCATGGCGCCGATGCCGAACAGGGTGAGCGCGTCGGCGATGGCGCCGGCCTGGCTCTCCAGCGAGCCCGGATGGCCGTAGCCGGCATTGGGAAAGGCCAGCCGGATGCCGTAGCGGGCGGCGAAAAGCACCGCGATCAGCACCACGCCCACCGGCGAGGTCTTGCTGGTCAGGTCGTGGGTGGCCGGATCGATGCTGATGCGGGTGAGCCGGCCGCGATACCAGCCGACCAGCGCGCCGGCGGCCAGGGCGGCGGCGAGTTCGCCGATGATCATGACGCTCGGAATCTGGGCCGAGGCGAACATCGAGGCGCCGGCGAAGATCAGCAGGCCCGGCATGACCCACATGCGCTCGACCTTGATCGTTCGCGCCGTCAGTCCACGGCGGACGATCAGGATCAGCACCAGAACGGGGATGAGATAGGGGAGAAGCGGTCCGTACTGACTGGGCAAGCCTAGGCTCCGTTTAGCCCGCCTTGAGCTGCAGGGCGGTGGCCGCCGCGCGTTCCAGGGCGTGGGCGGCGTTCTCGCCAGCCTCCACCTCGGCCACGCCGATGTCGAACTCGACCACGAAGGGCGGACGGTTCTCGCCGGCGTCAAAGGCGGTGCAGGCGATGACGGCGCAGATGCGCTCGCCGGCGGCGCGCGCCGCCGCCTCGCCGGTGGCGGGCAGGGCGAGCGCGAACACTTCGGGGCCCAGCCGGGCAGCGGTGTCCTCGACCCGGATCAACCGGCCGATCATCGAGCCGATCTGCGGCACGGCGCGGTCGAGCCAGCCGCCCTTGCGCGCGATGGCCAGCTCCGGCCGGTCGGCGACGCGCAACACGCAGAGCGACAGCGGCCGGTGGCGCAGCCGGCTGGCATTGACCAGGCGCGCCAGGTGGGCGGCGAACAGGTCGCGGGTGAAAAGACCCGTCGGCGCGTCCATCAGCCCGGAACTGCGCGCCTTTTCCAGCGCATGGCGGATGGCGTTCTGGCGGCGATAGGCGGCGGCCAGCTCGATCACCCGCTTGGCGGTCTCGATCGCCGGGGTCTCCGGCGTCGCCAGGTCGGAAATGCCGCGGTGATAGGCCTCGGCGATGCCGATCTGCGCCGGACTCTGCAGATAGAGCAGGGCGGGCACGTGATAGAGCCGGGTATTGCGCCGCATGCCGGTGGCGATGGACAGCGCCTCGGCCTGGTTATCGCCGGCCCACAGCGCGACGGCGTCGAAGCTGCGCTCATGCAGATAGTCGAAGGCGGTATAGGCGGTGAAGGCGCCGACCACATCGGCGCCGATGCGGGCGAGCGCGTTTGAGAGGGCGAGGAACTCCGGCGCCGGTTCGCCGACGGCCAGGATCTTCAAGGGGCTGGCCGCCTCGATCGGCAGTTCGAGCCGGCGGCCGCGCTCGGCGAAGGTTTCCAGCCGAAGCTCGAACTCCTCCTCGGCAATGGCCATGCGCACCAGCGATTCCAGCCGAAGCGCGGCTTGCGCCGGGTGCAGCGGCGGGGCCAGCGTCAGGTCGACATTGTCGGCCGGCATGCCCGGCTCCGGCTCGCCGATGGCGATCACCGGCAGGCGTCTTGGCGCATAGGCGGCCTTCAGGCGGCGGGCGAGGGTGGGGGCGTCCTGCGGACCGGCGGTGGCGTCGACAATGGCCGCCTCGATCTCCATGTCGGCCAGGGCGGCCAGCGCCGCATAGGGGCCGCGCGCGGTGACGGTGCGCCAGCCAAGCCGATCCAGCCCCTCGGCGAGGGGGCCGGCCAGGGCGTCGTCTCGGGCGACGATCAGGACGCGCGCGTGGACCGGCAATCTCTCCCCTCTCGACTTGACGCTGCGGCGCCGTTTCCGGTGCGCCGAAGTTGGACTAGCTTGCTCGCAAGACTCGCACCTCGGCAACCATAGCAGAGGCGCTGGGTCGCGGTAGCGGTTCAAAAGCCCGCGCAAACCTTGGATAAGATGACATGGGCAAGGGTCCCCTCTCGGGCGTGAAGATCGTCGAGTTCGCCGGCATCGGGCCGGGACCGTTCTGCGGCATGCTGCTTTCCGACCTCGGCGCCGACGTGGTGCGGATCGACCGCAAGGGCGGCGGGCGCGGATCGAAGTTCGACGTCACCGGGCGGGGGCGGCGTTCTGTCGCGCTCGATCTGAAGACGCCCGAGGCGGTCGAGGCCTGTTTGACCCTGATGCAGACCGCCGACGCGGCCTTCGAGGGCTTTCGCCCTGGCGTCATGGAACGGCTGGGCCTCGGCCCCGAGGTGGCGCTGAAGCGCAATCCGAAGCTGGTCTTCGGCCGCATGACCGGCTGGGGCCAGTTCGGGCCGCTGGCCCAGGCCGCCGGCCACGACATCAACTATATCGCCATCACTGGCTCGCTGGCGGCCATCGGCGGCGACAAGCCCATCCCGCCGCTCAACCTGGTCGGCGATTTTGGCGGCGGGGCGCTCTATCTGGCCTTCGGGCTGCTGGCCGGGATCATCCATGCTCGCGCCACCGGCGAGGGCCAGGTCATCGACTGCGCCATGACCGACGGTTCGGCATCGCTGATGTCGATGTTCTACGGCATGCTGGCCTCGGGCGCCTGGCGCGAGGGCCGCAGCGCCAACCTGCTCGACGGCGGCGCGCACTTCTACGACGTCTATCAGTGCCAGGACGACCAGTGGGTGTCGCTGGGTTCGATCGAGCCGCAGTTCTATGCGCTTCTGCTTGAAAAGGCGGGGCTGGACGATCCTCAGTTCAAGTTGCAGATGAGCCGCGACGACTGGCCGGAGCTGAAGGCCAAGCTTGCGGCCGTCATCAAGACCAAGACCCGCGACCAATGGACCGCGCTGATGGAAGGCACCGACGTCTGTTTCGCCCCGGTCATGGGGCTGAAGGAGGCGGCGACCCATCCGCACAACGCCGCGCGCGAAACCTTCGTCACCATCGATGGCGTGGTCCAGCCCGCGCCGGCGCCGCGATTTTCAGCCACCCCTGGCGCGATCCAGGCGCCGCCGCCGGCCATCGGCGCGGACAACCAGGCCGCCCTGGCCGACTGGGGCTTCTCGCCCTCGGCCATCGAGGCGCTGCAGGCCGCCGGCGCGCTCTGAAACGCCTCTCCGTCCGGGAGCGTTTTGTTTGCCGGCGTTCAGCCGCGGTTCAGCATTTTCGGCCATTATCCGGCGTTGATCGGTCGTCGCCTTTTCCCCGTCCCTCCAGGCGGCGATTGATTTGGGGACTGCAGCGTCCCTGAGTGCGGCGCGTCGCCTTGTGTCGGCGACGCGCCGTTCTGCATTTTGAGCGTCGACAAAGCCGCGACGCCGGTTATGTGCAGGCCATGGACCCGCCCTCCATCCAGGCGCTCGACGACAACCCGATCCATTGGGCCCTGCGCGCCGCGCAACTGTTGTGGCGGGCGCTGAAGCGGCTCTGGGGCCGCGACGTCATGCTCTATACCGGCGGGGTCTCCTTCTTCGCCCTGCTGGCGGTCTTTCCGGCCCTGGCCATTCTGATCGGCATCTACAGCGTCCTGCTCACCCCCGAGCAGGCGCTGAGCCAGGCCGACGCCTTCGCCCAGCTGATGCCGCCCGGCGCCTTTGCGCTGTTCCAGAACGAACTCATGCGCCTGGCCCAGGCCCCCATCCGCCTGGTCTCGATCCAGAGCGGCATCGCCCTGGTCATCGGCCTCTATGCGGCGCATCGCGGCTTCAAGGCGCTGATCGCGGGCCTGACCTTCATCCACGACGAGGAGGCCCCGCGGGGATTTCTCAGCTTCAACCTCCTGGCCCTGTTCGCCCTGATCGCCGCCTTCGCGCTGCTCAGCGTCACCTCGGGCCTGTTCCTGGCCGTCCGGGTGGTGCGCGCCGACCTGCATGTGCCGCTGCACCTGGGCCTCTTCTACAGCGAATGGACCTGGGCCTCGCTGGGCCTGACCGTCGGCCTGACCCTGATCTACCGCTTCGCCATGTCCAGCGAGCCGACCCCCTGGCGCCCGTCGGTGGTTGGCGGCGTGGCGGCGGCGGCCCTGTCGCTGGCGGCGTCCTGGGCCAGCGCCGTCTATGTCCGGCAGTTCGCCCATATCGCGGCCATGTACGGCTCGGTGGCCGCGGTCGTGGTCATGCTGGTCTGGCTGTCCTGGAATGTGAACGCGGTCTTCTTCGGCGGCGCGCTCGCCACCGAGCTCGAGCTGGCGATCAAGCCGGCGCCGGCGCCGGCGCGGCGTCCGGGCAGGACGAAGAGAGCTTCCGCACCAAAAAACTGAGCCCGGCCCCGGTTTCCCCGGTCTCGATCAGGTCGTGGCCGGCCTCGCGCACGAACAGCGGCACATCGATCCGGGCCATGGGATCGTCGGCCAGCAGCCGGATGCAGGCCCCGATCTCCGCCGCCTCGAGCGCGCGGCGCAGGCGCAAGGTCGGCGTCGGGCAGCGATGGCCGCGCGCATCGACCGTGATAGGCTGGTTCAAGGCCGCCCCCGCTGAACGATCAGCCCGCTCAGCGCGTTCAGCTCACGAACAAACGGAGGGCCAGCGCCCATGGCTTCGCGTCCCACCTGGCAGGGCCACCTGCGTCTGTCGCTGGTGACCTGTCCCGTCGCCCTCTACACCGCCACCGCCAGCGGCGGCGAGGTGCATTTCAACATGCTGCACAAAACCACCCACAACCGCATCCGCATGATCCCGACCGATCCGGAGACCGGGCCGGTCGACCGCGACGACATCGTCAAGGGCTACGAGATCGAGAAGGACCACTATGTCGTGGTCACCGAGGACGAGATCGAGGGCGTACGGCTGGAAAGCACCCGCACCATCGATATCGACCGCTTCGTCGATGAGAAGGAGATCGACCGGCTGTACTGGAACGATCCCTATTTCCTGGTCCCCGACGGCAAGATGGCGGTCGAGGCCTATTCGGTCATCCGCGAAGCGATGCGCAAGGCCGGCCGCATCGCGCTCGGCCGGGTGGTGATGCACACCCGCGAGCGCCTCCTGGCCATCGAGCCGCGCGACAACGGCCTGATCGCCTATTCGCTGCGCACCCACGACGAGGTGCGCAACCCCAAGGAAGCCTTCGAGGACATTCCCGCGACCAAGGCCGATCCGAAGATGGTCGAGATCGCCGCCAAGATCATCGAACAGCAGGAAGGCCCGTTCGAGCCGGCGGAGTTCAACGACCGCTACGAGGACGCCCTGCGCGCCTTGATCAAGCAGAAGGAAAAAGGCGCCGGCCGCAAGGTCACCGTCGAGGAACCGCAAGGCGGCGAGGTCATCGACCTGATGCAAGCCCTGCGCAAGAGCCTGGGCTCGAAGGGCAAGGCCGCGCCGGCCAGGAAGGCGGCGCGTCCGCATGCGAAGGCCAAGAGAGCCTAAGCAGGCTTGGCAAGCGTGCGCTTGTCCCTAATCCGTTCGGTACGGGTTGGCCCGCGCTCTATGCCGCAACCTTTCGGCCGAGGCGCTTGATGGCGGGGGCGAGGGGGCGCTCCGCCGCGGCGTAGTCCTCCCAGGCCGGGCTCTTGGCGATCAGGGCGGGCGCGGTGCGGACGGTGAAGCGGGTCGGGTCGAGGCCGGCGCGGACCTGGGTCCAGGTCAGCGGCATGGAGACGGGGGCGCCGGGACGCGCGCGAGGCGACAGCGGCGCGACCGCCGTGGACATGCGGTCGTTGCGCAGATAATCGAGGAATATCCGTCCCGTACGCAGCTTCTTGGCCATGTTGAGCACATAGCGGTCGGGGCTGTCGGCGGCCATCTGGCGGCAGACCTCCTGGGCGAAGCGCTTGGCGGTGGCCCAATCCAGCTTTGCCGCCGCCAGCGGCGTCACCACGTGCAGGCCCTTGCCGCCGGTGGTCTTGCAGAAGCTGACCAGGCCGAGGCCGTCCAGCCGGTCGCGGATTTCGCGCGCGCCGTCGATCACCGCTTCGAACCCGACATCCGGGGCCGGATCGAGGTCGAAGACCAGCCGGCCGGGGGTTTCGGGATGGTCGGGGCGGCAATTCCACGGGTGCAGTTCCGCCGCCGCGATCTGGGCGGCCGCGGCCAGGGCCTCCGATCGGTCGATCTGCAGATAGGGGGCGTGATCGCCGGAGATCTGGACGAATTCGAACAGGCTGGAGGCGCCCTTCATGGCGTGGCGCTGGAAGAAGTGTTCGCCGGCGATGCCGTCGGGGACCCGGATGATGGAGCAGGGGCGGCCCTTGATGTGCGGCATGATCCAGCCGCTCACGGCCTCATAATATTGCGCCAGGTCGAGCTTGCTCACCGGCGCGCGATCGCCGGCGGCGTTCGGCCACAGCGGCTTGTCGGGGTGGGAGATCGTCACGCCCATGACCACGGCCGAGCCATTCGAGCGCGGTTTCGGGGCCGCGACCTCGACGGTCTCGGCCGGCGCGGGCTTTTCCGCCTCGACCTCGTCGGCGGGCTTATCCTCGCGCAGGCCCTTGAAGGCCGCCTGGCGCACCATGCCGGATCCGGTCCAGCCGGCGAACTCGATCTCGGCGACCAGCTCGGGCCGGGCCCAGTGCAGGTTCTCGCGGCGTTTGGGGGTGTCGGGGCCGCTGAACGGCGAGGCCTTGGTCTCGACCGCCTTCAGTTTCGGCAAGAGGCGCGACACGGTCTCGCGGCCAAAGCCGGTGCCGACCTTGCCGAGACAGACCAGCTTTTCGTCGCGATGCACCCCCACCAGCAGCGAGCGCAGCTGGCCGGGCTCGCCAGACCAGCCGCCGATGACCACCTCGTGGCCGGCGCGGCATTTGGCCTTGGTCCAGCTGTCGCCGCGGCCGGAGCGATAGGGCGCCTCCAGCCGCTTGGAGACGATGCCCTCCAGCGACATGCGGCAGGCGGACCTCAGCACCGCGTCGCCGGCGGCGGTGAAATGGTCGACGAAACGCAAGCGCGGGCTCGCCGGCGCGGCTTTTTCCAGCATGGCCTTCAGCCGCGCCTTGCGGTCCCCGAGCGGCAGGTCGCGCAGGTCTTCGCCCTCCAGGAACAGCAGGTCGAAGATGAAGAAGATCAGGTCGCCGGTCTGCTGGTCAGACAGCGCCGCCTGCAGGCCGGCGAAGTCGGGGGCGCCGGTGTGGTCCAGCGCCACGATCTCGCCGTCGGCGATGCAGTCGGGCAGGGCGCTCCCATCGGCGGCGATCTCGGCGAACCGATCGCTCCAGTCCAGGCCCTTCCGCGTGCGCAGCCGCGCCTTGCCGGCCTCGACCCGCATCTGCATGCGATAGCCGTCGAACTTGATCTCGTGGCCCCAGCCGGCGCCGTTCGGCGGCCGGTCGAGCGGCTTGGTCAGCTGCGGCGCGATGAAGTCGGGCATGGCGGCGGCTTTCCTTGGTTTGGCGGCCGTCTTGGTCTTCGCCCGAGGGGCGGTGGCCGCCCGCGCCTCGGCGACGTCGCCGCGGTTGCTGTTCCAGACCGCATCGGCCCTGGCGCTCTTCCTGGTCGCCAGCATGAAGGGCTTGGGTCCCGGTCCCCGCCCCGCGGCGATCTCGGCCATCGGGCGGCCCGAGGCGACGGAGCGATCCTCGGCCAGCAGGGCGTCGTGGTCGCCTTCGCGGGCGCCTGGATCGTGGTGCTTGATCAAGAGCCAGTTGGTGCGCTTGCCGCCGAAGCGGTCCTTGCTCATGCGCACCAGCACATAGCCGCCGTGCAGCCGCTCGCCCTCGACCACGAACTTGAGCTCGCCGGCCTTGAGCTGCGCCTCAGCCGATTTCCTGCCCTCCGGCGCCCAATAGCCGCGATCCCACAGCTGCACGGCGCCGCCGCCGTACTGGCCCTCGGGGATGGTCCCTTCGAAGTCGCCATAGTCGAGCGGATGGTCCTCCACCTCGACCGCCAGCCGCTTGTCGTGCGGATCGAGCGACGGCCCGCGCGTCACCGCCCAGGACTTGAACACCCCGTCGAGCTCCAGGCGCAGGTCGTAGTGCAGCCGGGTGGCGGCATGTTTCTGGATCACGAAGCGCAGCCGGTCCGAGGCCGAGACCGGCGCCTCGCCGCTGGGCTCCCGGGTCTGCCCGAAGTCCCGCTTGGCCCGGTAGGTTGAGAGTTTGCGGTTTGCCACGGCCCTCTTCCTCGACAACAAAGTCTAATCCTTCGGAGTTCGGCGCGGTTCCTGAAAAATGACGGCGAGCGACATCATCGAGACCAACGCCCCGGCCAGGCTGGATCGGCTGCCCTGGAGCCGGTTCCACTGGCTGGTGGTCGGCGCGCTGGGCACCGCCTGGATTCTGGACGGGCTGGAGGTGACCCTGGTCGGGGCGCTGTCGGCGGCGCTGAAGGACCACCGGACTCTCGGCCTCGACGAGTCACAGATCGGCCTGACCGCAAGCGCCTATCTGGTCGGCGCCATCCTGGGCGCGGTCGGGTTCGGGCGGCTGGCGGACGCCTTCGGGCGCAAGCGGCTCTTCCTGGTCACGGTCGGCCTCTATCTGGCGGCGACGGTGGCCAGCGGGCTGAGCTGGAACTTCACCTCGTTTCTGATCTTCCGCTTCCTCACCGGCGCCGGCATCGGCGGCGAATATTCCGCGATCAATTCGGCCATCCAGGAGCTGATCCCGGCGCGGCGGCGCGGCTTCACCGACCTGGTGATCAACGGCAGCTATTGGGTCGGCGCGGCCCTCGGCGCGCTGGGCACGGTGGTGCTGCTCGATCCGCGGGTGCTGCCGGTCGAGCTTGGCTGGCGCGTCGCCTTCCTCATCGGCGCCGCCGTCGGATTGATTGTCATGGTGGTGCGACGCTTCCTGCCGGAGAGCCCGCGCTGGCTGATGACCCACGGCCGGGTCGGCGAGGCGCATGGCGTGGTCGACCAGATCGAGGCCCAGGTGATCGCCGCCGGCGGCGCCGTCGAGCCGATCGAGACCGCGCCATTCATCCGCCTGCGCCTCGGCCGGCGCGGCGGCTGGATCGACGTGGCGCGCACGCTGATCCTCACCTATCCGCGCCGCACCTTCGTCGGCCTGAGCCTGATGGCCAGCCAGGCCTTCTGCTATAACGCCATCTTCTTCACCTACGCCCTGATCCTCGGCCGCTTCTATGGCGTGCCGGCCAGCCAGGTCGGCTGGTTCCTGCTGCCGTTCGCGGCCGGCAATTTCCTGGGCCCGCTGCTGCTCGGCCGACTGTTCGACAGCCTCGGCCGCCGGGTGATGATCGCCGGCACCTACGGCCTGGCCGGCGTGTTGCTGGCCATCACCGGCTGGCTGTTTGCGCAAGGCCTGCTCAGCGCCGTCGAGCAGACGGCGGCCTGGACGGTGATCTTCTTCTTCGCCTCTGCGGCGGCCAGCGCCGGCTACCTGACGGTCGGTGAATCCTTTCCGATCGAGATTCGCGCAGTGGCCATCTCGCTGTTCTACGCCGTCGGCACCGGCATCGGCGGCGTGGCGGCCCCGGCCATTTTCGGCCGGCTGATCGCCGAGGGCTCGCGCCCGCACATCTTCTGGGGCTACCTCTTCGGCGCCGCCGCCATGATCACAGCCGCCATCATCGAGGCCGTGCTCGGCATCGACGCCGAACGCCAGCCGCTGGAATCCGTCGCCGCCCCGCTGTCGCTGGCGGACTGAACCCTCCCCCGGGAGGGCCTTTCAGGCTACTCGGCGACGGCCTCGCCGGAGCCGCCGAATTCGGCGGGGAAGTCTTTCAGCTTGGGCAGGCCGTCGCGCATGGGCAGCACGGTCTCGGCGTAGTTGATGTGCACGCCGGGGACGAACTTCAGGGTCGGCAGGGTGGCGGCGAAGACGTCGACCAGTCCCAGCGGCGGATGGTTGGCCATCAGGTGGCCGCCGCATTTGGCGCAGTACTTCCGCTCGCTGAGCGGGGTCTTCGTGAAGGTCGCCACGTGCTCGGCGCCGGAGGTCACCTTGACCGCCTCGGCCTTCCACAGGCTGAACGCGTTCACCGGGCCGCCGGACCAGGACCGGCACGAGCCGCAATGGCAATAGCCCATGCCCTCGGGCTCGCCGGTCGCCTCGATCTGGACCGCGCCACAGAAACAGCTTCCCACGTGTGCCATGATTTTTCCCGTCCTCGCGCGTCTCGCCGCTCCACCGGCGTACGCGTGCGCCCATTCAAGCGCCTGGCCGGCGGTCGGGACAAGAGCCGCTAGGTCGCCGGGGCACGTGGCGCTAGTGTGCGCGCCCGCCGATTTCCGCCGCCCGGACCAAATGCCATCGCCGCCGATCGCCATTGACGAAGCTGAAATGCGAGCCGCCATGCGCACGGCGCTCGGCGAGCCCGCAGCGCAACTGGGCGAGTCGCAGATGACGACCGTGTTCACCCCCATGCGCGCCGGCTTCAACGGCGGCGTCTTCCGCGTCGAAGCCGAGGCCCTGGTCGCTGGCTCGCCGCGCCCCTGGTCGTGCCTGGTCAAGGTGATGGCGCCGGCCGGGGACAATCGCGACTACGACCATCCGACCGGCGCGGCCTATTGGCGGCGGGAGGCGGACGCCTACGCCTGCGGCTGCCTGGCCAACCTGCCCGGCGGTGTCCGCGCGCCGGCCTGCTACGGAGTCCACGACGGCGATCGCACCGCACGCGTCTGGCTCGAGGAGGTGGCGGACGAATATGGCCAGCAATGGCCGCTGTCGCGTTTCGACGTCGCGGCGCGGCACCTTGGCCAGTTCAACGGCGCCTACCTGGTCGGGGCGCCGATGCCGAGCTTTCCGTCCCTGCGGAAGGTCCCGCTTGCGGCCTATACGGATCGCTCGCCTAGCAAGCTCGCCAATGTCGAACAGGTGGAGGCGAGGGACGACCCGCTGTGGCGGAGTCTTTTTCCGACGCCGATCGCACCCAGGCTGCGCGCCCTCGCGGCCGATCAGCCGCGTCTGATCGATACGCTGGAACGCCTGCCGCAAACCTTCTGCCACTACGATTTCGCCGACCACAACCTGTTCTCGCTGGCCGGATCCGGCGCGCGCGAGACCGTCGCCATCGACTGGGAATCCGTTGGCGTCGGCTGTGTCGGCCAGGACGCGGCGGTGCTGGGACTGCTGCCGTTCGGCGGCGCCAGGATCCCGCCCGAGCACGCCCCGGCCCTCGTGGAGGCCGTGTTCCAGAGCTATCTGGATGGGCTGCGGGCGGCCGGCTGGAAGGGCGATCCGGCGATAGCCCGCTTCGGCTTCGCCACCGACGCCGCACTGCGCTGGGCGTTCAACGCCCCGCCGGCGGCAATCATCCTGGATCCATCGATCCGAAGCCGCGACGAGGGCCGCACCGGCAAGCGGTTCGAGGAACTGGTGGTCGGCCGCGCCGCCATGACCAAGGTGCTGCTGGACCTGGCCGACGAAGCGATCAGCCTGCTGGACCGCTGATCAGGGCCAAGCTGCCGGGTCACTGCCCAGCGGGCGGGTGGGGCGCTTCCATTGCGGCGGGGTGGCCGACATCCGCACGGCCGGCCGCAGATGGGTCATCGGGCCGTAGCCGCTGTCGCTCCTGACGACACAGTCGCGGATCTCGTCGCCTTCGAGCGGGACGTTGGCGGCGAGGCGCTCGGGGCCGGCGATGCCCAGGCCGCGCACCCAGACCCCGGTCTGCGACAGCGACACGCGGACCAGATAGCCGCCGCCATAGAGGGCGCGGCGGTGCAGGGCGACCAGGGCCCCGAAGGCCGCCAGGAAGCCGGTGGTGTAGTCGCAGACCGCCGCCGGCTGCAGCTGCGGGCCGGCCTCGCCGCCATGGACATGGGCCATGCCGGTGACGGTCTGGGCCAGCTGCTCCCAGCCGGGCCGGCCGCGCCAGCCGCCCTCGTGGCCATAGGCGTTGATCGAGACATAGATCAGGCCGGGACGCAGCGCCGCCAGCTGCAGCGGCCCGAAGCCCAGCCGCTCCAGCGCGCCCACCCGGAACCCCTGCGAGAAGACGTCGGCGTCCTGGACCAGGTCGCGCAGGGTCTGGCGACCGTCATCGTCGCCCAGGTCGACGAAACAGGAGCGCTTGCCGTGGCTGGTGTCGGCGACAAAGGCCGCGGCGAAAGGCAGATTGGGGCCGGCGACATAGAGGACGTCGGCGCCGTACTGGGCCAGGGTCCGGGCGCAGGTCGGGCCGGCCAGGACGCGGGTCAGGTCGAGCACGCGGACGCCGGCGAGCGGCGCCTCGCCGCCCTTGGCGAGCGGCTCCGGCGGGCTGTCGGCGATCTTGACTACCTCGACCACCGGGCGGGCGGCGAGCGTGCGGCCTTGGTCCGAGGCGTCCCACTCCTCGGGCGTGCGCACCATGGCGCCGCAGAGGCCGGCCGCGGCGATGGCGTTCTCCAAATCCATCGCGTCCCACTTCATCACCGCGGCGTGGGCCGCCTCGCGTTCGGCGGGAACCCCCAGCAGTGCGCGAAGCTTGTCGCCGCTGGGCGGAAAACTGGGGTGCAGGAAGACATGGCGGCCGTCGCGGGTGGGTGCGAAGCCGGCGATCGCCATGCGCGCGGCGTCGGCGCCGGTCCCGCGCGCCGGTGGTGCGCGGGCGGCGTCCTCGAAGCGCTGGAAACTGTAGCCGCCGAGGCCGGCGCCAGCCTCCCGCGTTCCCACCGTGACCGTCTGGCTCTCGCCGGAGCGCAGCGTCCACAGATCGGCGGCCACCACCCCGCCGGCGGCCAGGGCCGCCGCGGCAGCATCCTCGGCGTGAAAACGCGTCGCCAGAGCCGGCGGACCGGCTTCGAACGTCACGAAATCCGGGTGTTCGCGAGCCGCCAGGCGCATCAGTTGGGCGAGGGCTTGGTCGGCGGCGGTCATCGGCGTCATCCCCGAATGTGGGCGGCCAGCGGAACATAGGTCAAGAGCTGGACTGAACCGTGCTCACATCTAGCAAGCTGCCTCCGTCCGTGATAGTTACATGTAACCACTGGAGATGGACATGAGCGCAACCCCCGAGCCCAGGTCTTCGCGCGCGAGGGTGCGCGAGCATCGCGCGCGCCTGCGTCAGCAGGGTTTGCGGCCCCTTCAGATCTGGGTGCCCGACGTGCGGGCGTCCGCCTTCCGCTCGGAGGCGCATCGGCAATCGGTGGCCGTCGCGTCGGGAGCCCATGCGCAAGAAGACCAGGCGTTCATCGATGCCGTATCGGACTGGGGCGATGAATGAAGCGAGGCGAGGTCTGGACCGTCTCCGGCGGCCCTGACTACCCTGGCAAGCCGAGGCCCGTTGTGATCGTCCAGGAAGACAGCTTCGACGCAACGGACTCGATCACCGTCTGCGCCTTCACCACCGACGACACGGACGCGCCCCTGTTTCGCCTGCCGATCGATTCCGATGACCGCAACGGCTTGCACGCCGCCAGCCGGTTGATGGTCGACAAGATCACGACCGTGCTGAAGTCAAAGCTCGGCCGCCGGATCGGCCGTTTGGACGACGAGGACATGCTTCGCCTCAATCAAGCCGTGTTGGTCTTTCTCGGGCTGGCGGTGTCATCCAGGAGGCGGCGAGGCCCCTGACAATCCGGTTTGTCCGGCTGGCCTGGGCCTCTCCTTCTGCCTCTGGGAGAAGTCTTGTTAGGTCGGCCGCGGGACGCCCGGTTTGCCGAGATCGCATTCGAGCGCGGCGCGGTCCCAGCCGCCGGCTTCGGCCGCGGCGGCGTAGGTCGAGCTCAGGAAGGCCAGCAGCGCGGCTTGCGGGTCGGGCGCGGCGCGCACGGCCTCGTAGGGCAGCACGAACTCGCCGAGGCTCGCATTGTAGGCCGCGCCATCGGGTTTGACCGCCGTGTCGCGGAACCCGGGCGGCTCGGGATAGGCGTAAGAATAGAAGGCCGGATGATCCACCCCGCCGCCGCCGGGCCAGAAGCCGGCGCTGCTCACCTCGTGCGAATAGGCCTCGCGCACCACCGCGTCCGGCAGGTGCGGCACGCCGCCGGGATGGGCCGGCGCGGGTCGCCCCGAAAACCGCGTGACGGCCAGGTCGAGTCCGCCCCAGAACAGGTGCACGGGGCTGGCCTTGCCGAGAAAGCCGGTGCGGAACAGCTTGAACACCTGGTCGATCTTGACCAGGGCGCGCCAGAGATCCCTGGCCACGACGGCGTCATAGGCGCGCGGGGCGCGATCGTCGGGGAAGGGGATGGGGTCGGCGATCTCGCTGGGCGTGGTGTCGATGACCACCGGAATTCCGGCCGCCTCCAGCTTGGCCATGACCCTGGCGTAGAAGCTGGCCACCGACTGCGGCTCGAGCGGCGTCGTGGCCTCGTGGCCGCTCACGGTGCGCAGGACCAGGACCGAGGCGACAAAGTCGAACTCGATGTCGAAGGCGCCGGCGGCGTGCGGGATCAGCGAGGTGCTGAAGCCCCGCGCGGTGACATAGAGCGGCACGTGCCAGGAATGGTTCAGCCAGGGGGTCTGGGCCAGCCGCAACTTGCCGACCACCTGGGTCCAGAGCTGCAGGGTCTCGGCTGTCGCCTTCAGGCTCTCATGGAAGAGCTTTGGCCAAGGCGTGAGGTCAGCCGTTGAAGCGCTCATGCTCGGCGCCCGCTGTTGGCTTCGATCCAGGCGGCGAAGGCGGCCATGAATTTGGTCAGGAAGGTCTTGGTCGCATCGTTGATCAGGGTCCCGGCCTCATCGAACAGGCCTGCGGCGCCGCCGATATAGGCCTCCGGCTGCTGCATGGCGGGCACGTCGAGGAAGACCAGCGACTGGCGCAGGTGATGGTTGGCGCCGAAGGCCCCGATCGCGCCCGGCGAGACGCTGACGATCGCGCCCGGCTTGCGGCTCCAGACGCTCTTGCCATAGGGCCTGGAGCCCACGTCGATGGCGTTCTTCAGCAGGCCGGGCACCGAGCGGTTATATTCCGGCGTGACGAACAGCAGCGCGTCCACCCCGCGCACCTGGTCGCGAAAGGCGACCCAGGGTTCGGGCGGCGCGGCGGTCTCCTCATCTTCGTTGTACGGCGGCAGCTGGCCGATCTCGACGAAGGCCAGGTCGAGATCAGCCGGCGCGACGGCGATCAGCGCCCTGGCGACTTTGCGGCTGAACGAGGCCTTGCGCAGGCTGCCGACCAGGACGGCGACTTTTCGCTGGGTAGCCATGGGTGACCTTCAAGGGCTTGAGCGCGCGGTTAGGGCTCGCCTGACGCGACGCCGGGCGTCTAGAGTGCGCCGCACACGAGCGCTTCGTATAGTGGATGCGAAGGCCGCAGGGGAAAAGCATGCGTAGAATTTGGATCGCACTGGGCGTGTCGTTGATCGCTTTGCCCGCCTTGGCGCAGACCAATGTCCAAAAATGCGTGAGCGAGGACGCCGATGTCGCCATCGCCGGCTGCACCGCCCTGATCCAGGAGGGCCAGCTGGACACCGCCCACCTGGTCGGCGTCTCGGTCATCCGCGGCAACGCCTACAGCGACAAGGAAATGTACGACCAGGCCATCGCCGACTATTCCAAGGCCCTGTCGCTGAAGCCCGATCCGGTCGCCTATGGCGACCGCGGCCTGGTCTATGCCAAGCAGGGCAATGCGCCCCTGGCTCTGGCCGATTTCCGCGCCGCGCTGGCGATCGATCCCACCGACCAGGTGTCGCTGGACGGCCTGAAGCGGCTGGGCGTCAGCAAGTAGGCCGGCCGCCCTCCAGCCTGACCGTTTCCCCGGACGGATAAGCCTCCTTCAGTCCGACGCCGGTCAGCCGCAGGCGCCGCGCGGCGTCGACCAGCCAGGCGATGCGGCCGGCGGCCTCGTCGATGGAGAGGCCGCCGGGGCGTATGTTGGAGACGCAGTTGCGCTCGGCGTCGAGCCGGCCGACGGCGGGGTTCCAGGTGATGTAGGCCCCAAGGCTGGCTGGCGCGCTCAGGCCCGGCCGCTCGCCGATCAGCATGACCACGACCTGGACGCCAAGCCGTGCGCCGATCTCGTCGCCGAGCGCCACGCGCGCCTGGCGGGCGATGACGATAGGGGCGGGGATCCAGCCGGGCAGGCGCTCGATCAGCGCGCGCACCAGCGGCGGGCCGCTCTCCGCCACCGCGCCAGCGGACAGGCCATCGCCGAGGACGATGGCCAGGTCCGCGTCGCTGGCGCCAAGCCGGTCGCCGTCGCCGGCGGCGAGCTTCCGCCCGAGGTCCGGGCGGGTGAGATAGGCGCCGCCGGCCAGGCTCTCCACGACAATGGCCGGCAGACCGGCCAGGGCGTTCACGACCGCCTCGGCCGCCAGCGGCGTGTGCACCGCGTCGCGCGCCAGCGCATGGGCGTATTGCAGGTCGAGCATCGGCCTGGTCGGCAAGGCCCCGCCGCTGCGCCCGAGGCCGATGCGGGCGTCTGTCGCCTGCCTGAGCCTCGCCCAGACGTCGGTGCGGACCGGCGGACGGCTCACAGCAGCGCGGTCGCGTGGTCGAGCAGGCGGCGGGACTCGCCGCTCAGGGCGGCCGGCGACAACCGGCCCTCGCCGTCGAAGATGCCCAGCGCGATCAGCCAGCGCTCGAACTCCGGCGCGGGTTTGAGGCCCATCAGCGAGCGGGCATAGGCGGCGTCGTGGAAGCTGGTCGACTGGTAGTGCAGCATGATGTCGTCGCCGCCGGGCACGCCCATGATGAAGTTCACCCCGGCCAGGGTCGCCATCGACAGCAGGGTGTCCATGTCGTCCTGATCGGCCTCGGCGTGGTTGGTGTAGCAGATGTCCAGCCCCATCGGCAGGCCGAGCAGCTTGCCGCAGAAATGGTCCTCGAGGCCGGCGCGCAGGATCTGTTTGCCGTCGAACAGGTATTCCGGCCCGATGAACCCGACGACCGAATTGACCAGCAGCGGATCGTATTTGCGCGCCACCGCATAGGCGCGGGCTTCCAGGGTCTGCTGGTCGACGCCATGGCCGGCGTCCGCCGACAGGGCCGAGCCCTGGCCGGTTTCGAAATAGGTGACATTGCGCCCGACCTCATGGCGGCCGAGCGACAGGGCCGCATCCTGTCCCTCCTTAAGCAGCGCCAGGTCGATCCCGAAACTGCGGTTGGCGGCCTCCGTGCCCGCCACCGACTGGAAGATCAGGTCCAGCGGCGCCCCGGCATCGATCGCCGCCAGTGAATTGGTGATGTGGGTGAGGACGCAGCTCTGGGTCGGGATGGCATGGGCGACGCGCAGCTCGTCTACCAGCCACAGCAACCGGACGGTGGAGTCCACATTGTCCGAAGCCGGGTTGATCCCGATCACGGC
>DASYAQ010000314.1:0-14225 GCA_036501225.1 Caulobacteraceae bacterium
TCCTCCGGCTCGTGGACCGAGCGCACCAGGCCGCGCTCGTGCGCCTCGGCGGCCGGGAAGACCCGGCCGGTATAGCACCATTCCAGCGCCGTCTGGACGCCGACCAGCTTGGACAGGAACCAGGACGAGGCGGCCTCGGGCGCCAGGCCGCGGCGGGCGAAGACGAAGCCGTAGCGCGCCTGCGTGGACGCCATGCGGATGTCCATGGCCAGCTGCATGGTGACGCCGACGCCGACGGCTGGGCCGTTCACCGCCGCGATGATGGGTTTCAGGCTTTCGTAGATGCGCAGGGTGAGCCGGCCCCCGCCATCGCGCTCGACATCGTTGACGCGCACCGAGTCGCGCGTCGGATCGGTCCGGGCGTCGCGGTCGAAAGTCGCGCCGCCGGCGGCGAGGTCGGCGCCGGCGCAAAAGCCGCGGCCGGCGCCGGTGACGATCACCACCCTGACCGCATCGTCGGCGTCGGTGGCGTCGAAGGCGGCGATCATGTCGAGCATCATCTGGTTGGTGAAGGCGTTCAGCCGGTCGGGCCGATTGAGCGTGATGGTCGCGATGCCATCCTCGACGGCATAGAGGATGGTTTCGAAGTGCGGCATCGACAGTCTCCCTTTGACGGCGTCTGAGGCCACGCCGGGTGACGCGCGGGCAGTCAAGCCGGCCCTTTACGGACGCCCCGGCGCCAAGTCATAACCGCCCTAACAACGATAATCTTCAGGGAAGCGCATCATGGCCGAGCCGATACTGGCCGACTACATCGTGGTGGGAGCGGGATCGGCGGGCTGCGTGCTGGCCAACCGGCTGACCGCGGACGGCAAGACCCGGGTGCTGCTGCTCGAAGCCGGCGGCGACGACCGGCCGACCCGGAACCCCGGCCAGTTCATGTCCAACCTGATGATCCACGTGCCGGTGGGCTATTCGCAGACGCTGAAGGATCCCAAGGTCAACTGGCTCTATCCGACCGAGGCGGATCCGATCACCGGCCGCGCCCATGTCTGGCCGCGCGGCAAGGTGCTGGGCGGCTCGTCCTCGATCAACGGCCTGCTCTATATCCGCGGCCAGCATTCCGACTATGACGGTTGGCGCCAGCTTGGCTGCGACGGCTGGGCCTGGGACGACGTGCGCCCCTATTTCCTGCGCGCCGAGCACCAGGAACGCGCGGACTGCGACGATTGGCACGCCACGGGCGGGCCGCTCAACGTCTCGGACGTGACGCAGACCCACGAGGTCTCAGACGACGTCATCGAGGCCTGCGTCGAGGCCGGCATTCCGCGCAATCCGGACGTCAACGGCGCCGAGCAGGAAGGCGTCGGCTACTACCAGCTGACCGTGAAGAACGGCCAGCGCTGCTCGGCCGCCGTCGCCTACCTGCACCCGGTGATGAACCGGCCGAACCTGCGCGTCGAGACCAACGCGCTGACCACCCGCGTGCTGTTCGAGGGCAAGCGCGCGGTCGGCGTCGAATACATCCAGAACGGCGAAACCAAGACGGCGAAGGCGTCAGCCGAAGTCATCCTCAGCGGCGGGGCGATCAATTCGCCGCAGTTGCTGCAGCTCTCAGGCGTCGGCCCGGCTGATCTGCTGCGCGAGAAGGGCATCGCGGTGGTCGCCGACCTCGCCGGCGTCGGCGAGAACCTGCAGGACCACTATGTCATCACCAACACCTACCGGCTGAAGCCCGGCACGGTGTCGGTCAACGAGCTGACCAAGGGGACGCGTTTCCTCGGCGAGACGCTGAAATACATCTTCCAGCGCAAGGGTCTGCTCAGCCTCTCGGCCGCCCATATCGCGGTCTTCTGCAAGTCGCGGCCGGAGCTCTCCAGCCCCGACATCCAGTTCCACATCCTGCCGGCGACCATGGACACCCAGAAGCTGATGGAGCAGCAGGTGATGGAACTGGAGGGCCAGCCCGGCCTGACCATCGCGCCGTGCCAGGTGCGCCCGGAAAGCCGCGGGACTATCAGGATCAGATCGTCCAACCCGGCGGAATATCCCTCGATCCAGCCCAACTACCTCTCAGACCCGATCGATCAGCAGGTGGCGGTGGCCTCCCTGAAATGGGGTCGCAGGATCGCCGCCCAGCCGTCCCTGGCCAAGTGGATCGAGAGCGAGATGCTGCCGGGGTCGGATTTCAACAGCGACGAGATGCTGCTTGAGTTCGCCCGCATGGCCGGCTCGACCATCTATCACCCGGTCGGCGCCTGCCGGATGGGCTCAGGCGCCGCCGCCGTGGTCGATCCGCAGCTGCGCGTGCACGGGGTCGAGGGCCTGCGCGTGGTCGACGCCTCGATCATGCCGCGCCTGGTCTCCGGCAACACCAACGCGCCAACCATCATGATCGCCGAAAAGGCCGCCGACATGATCCTGGGCAAGGCCGTGGCCGGCGCGCTGGCCGCCTGAACGGCCTTAAGCCAACGCGGAAACGACGTCCGTGTGCGTGAAGTCGTTTCCGATGAACAGCAGCGGCAGATTGCGCGTCTTCGCGAGCGCATAGGCGAAACAGTCGCTGTAGTTCAGCCGCGCGGTATGGCCGAAACCCCGGCCATACCGTACGCGGGCCTTTAACGCTTCGCGGGCCTGGGGCTCGTCAATCGGAGTCAGCGAAATGCCTGCTCGGCCGAGCAGATCGTGGAAGAGCATAAGGCCACGCTCAGGTGAGACGGGATGCCTCTGAGCGAGAACTTGGCCTGCCTCTACGTAGCTGGCCACCGATATGATCGGGTTCTGATCGGCCTCCAAGCGCGAAAGAAGCAACTCGGCCATCGGTTCGCGAAACAGGATCGTAACGATCGCCGAGCTATCGACGACGATCAATCGGTGTCTCCAGACGCTTCATCCCACTCCTCCTTCGTGACCGGCCGGCGATCGAATTCCGGACCGATGCGGTCGAGCCATTCCCGCAGCGACTCCTGCAGCGCGCCTTGGCGAGCAGTCGCGCGCTCGTGTGCGAGCCTCTCGCGCAAAGCCACCGTTATGGCCTCCGTCATCGTCTCGCCCTTTAGTTTGGCGAGTTCGCGCGCGAGCTGGTCGGCTTCGTCGGTCTTGATGCTGAGGGTCATCGATCTCACCGTCTAGACAACCAATCTAGATCAGCGGCGGCTCTCGCGGAACATCAGGCTGCGTTCGGCGACGTGGGGTTCTACGCCGCCGCCGCGCGGCCGAGCACTTCCGGCAGGGCCTCGTTCATGGCGATCAGCAGCTTCTCCGGCTTGATCGGTTTTTCGACCACGCACTGCATGCCGCTGTTGACATAGGACTGGGCGTCCTCGGGATCGGCGTTGGCGGTCAGGGCGATGATCGGCACGGTCCCGGCCAGGCCCGGCATGGCGCGGATGGCGCGGGTGGCCTCGACGCCGTCCATGCGCGGCATGCGGATGTCCATCAGGATGAGGTCGAAGCGGCCGGTGCGCGCGGCCTCCACCGCTTCGGCGCCGTCCTCGACGCACTCGCAGGTGCACTCGAACATTTCGCACAGCGCCTCGGCCACCATGCGGTTGGTGGCGTTGTCGTCGACGACCAGCACGTGGGCGGGCCGTTTCAGCACGCTGTTGGGGTCGTGGTCTTCGGTGACGTTGGCTTCCGGCGCCAGCAGGTTGAAGACGATGGTGACGCCCGCCCCCGGGTTGGCCTCGGCGCGGATCTCGCCGCCCATCCGCTCGACCAGCCGGCGGCACAGCGTAAGCGCCAGCTTGGCCTGCAGGCCAGACGCGTCGGCCTGGGCGGCGGGGTCGGCAAAGGCGTTGGCCACCCGCTCGGCCGAGAGGCCGCCGCCGGTGTCGCAAACCCGGCCGGTCAGGCTGAGGCCTTCGGGCGTGCGTTCGGCCTGCAGACTGGCCTCCACCGCGCCCTGGCGGTTGAGCGAAAGCGCGATGTCGACCAGGACATCGAACAGTTGCTGCACGCGGGCGGCGTCGATCATGGCGCTGAGATCGGGCGGGCCGTCATAGCCGATCAGCAGGGTCACGTCGTCCTGGGTCGCCCGCGCCTGCCAACTCGCCTGCAGGCTGTCCATGAGTTCGCGCAGGCCCGATGGCTGCATCTCCAGCGCCATCTCTCCGGCCTCGGCGCGGGACAGCTCCAGCGCGTCGTTGAGCGTGCGCAAGGTGGCCTGGCTGGACTCTACAATGGTGCGCACGAAGGCCTGGGCGTCGGCGGTGAGCGGCTGGCGCTGCAAAAGGTCGGCCATGGCGATCACCCCGTTCATCGGGGTGCGCATCTCGTGGTTGAGCATCTCGACGAAGCGGCGGTTCATGGCCGCGGCGCTGTTGTCGTCGCTGTGGCGGCGCAACAGCGCCCGGGTCGAGACCACGCCGCGGTAGCGGCCGCGCTCGACCACCACCAGGCCGGCGGCGGGTTCGATATGGGCGAGCAACAGCGAGCAGGCCTCGTCGACGCTCATCTCGGCGCCGACAGTCAGGGCCGGCGACATGATCTCGGAGGCGCGCAGGCCGGCGTTCTGGGCGCGGATGGCGCCGCGGGCGATGACCCCGACCGGACGGCCTTGCTTGACCACCGCCAATAGATCGCAGCCCGGGGTGTCGAGAATCCGGTCAAGCACCGTCCCGCATAAGCTGGTCGGATCGATTGGATGGACGTATTCGATCAGGCCTGAAAGACTCGACATGGGCACGGGTGACGCTGTTGGGAGTTCACCATGCCCAACTTTCGCTTGCAAAGTCGTTAAGACGCGCGGGCGCCTGAAGACAACCAAGGCTAAGCTCTACCGTTGGAACTATCGCATAAAACGAGACGGCGATTTCATCGAACGGTGATATTTGACTGAGGCTGTATAGATAATATTCGACAGCCTCGCTCGAATAGGCCGCCGGGCCCCTGCCGCGCTTTGCGCTTTGCTTCGGCGGCGCGTGGACGCTAGACCGCTCAGCCCTTGCCAAACCTTTGGATGACACGACTTTCCGCCTGCATGTCCGACAAGACCGCCGCCGCCAATACCGCCCTTGTGCTCCTTTCCGGGGGGCAGGACTCGGCCGTCTGCCTGGCCTGGGCGCTGGACCGCTATCGGCGCGTGGAGACCGTCGGGTTCGACTATGGCCAAAGGCACGCCGCCGAACTCGAGGCCAGGCGGATTGTCCGCCGCAAGATGGCCAGACTGGCGCCCGTCTGGGGCGAGCGACTGGGACCCGATCACCGGCTGAACATCCGCGCCTTCGGGGCCATCGGCGAGACCGCCATGACCGCCGAGCGCGCCATCGAGGTCACCGACCGCGGCCTGCCCTCGACCTTCGTGCCGGGGCGCAACCTGGTCTTCCTGGTCTATGCCGCGGCCCTGGCCGACCGGCGGGGCCTGGACGTGCTGGTCGGCGGCATGTGCGAGACCGACTATTCCGGCTATCCCGACTGCCGGCGCGACACGCTGGACGCGCTGCAGACCGCGCTGAACCTGGGCATGGCGAGGGATTTCGCCATCGAAACGCCGCTGATGCGGCTGACGAAGGCGCAGACCTGGGGCCTGGCCAAGCGGCTCGGCGGCGAGGTCCTGGTGGAGTTGATCGTGAAGGACAGCCACACCTGTTACCTGAACGAGCGCACGCCGCATGACTGGGGCGGCGGCTGCGGCCACTGCCCGGCCTGCGAGTTGCGCGCCAAGGGCTGGTCCGAATGGGTGGCGGACGGCCGTCAGGCGCTCGCGCCATGAGCTATGCGGTCAAGGAGATCTACCTGACCCTGCAGGGCGAGGGCGGACAGGCCGGGCGCGCGGCGGTGTTCTGCCGCTTCGCCGGCTGCAACCTGTGGAGCGGCCGCGAGCAGGATCGCGGCCAGGCGGTGTGCAACTTCTGCGACACGGACTTCGTCGGAACGGATGGGCCGGGCGGCGGACGCTTCGCGGCCGCGGCTGTCCTGGCCGAGGCCATCGCCGCCTGCTGGGGGCCTGAGCCGGGCGACCGCCTGGTCGTCTGCACCGGCGGCGAGCCGCTGTTGCAACTCGACGCCCCCCTGATCGAGGCGCTGCACGCCCGGGGGTTTTCCATCGCGGTCGAGACCAACGGCACGTTGGCCGCGCCCGCCGGCCTCGACTGGATCTGCGTCAGTCCAAAGGCCGACGCCCCGCTCGCCCAGACCTCCGGCCAGGAACTGAAGCTGGTCTATCCGCAAGCCGGCGTCGATCCGGCCCGGTTCGAGGCGCTGGCCTTCGAACGCTTTTCGCTGCAGCCTCTCGACGGGCCCGACCGTGAAGCCAACACACGGGCGGTCGTCGCCTATTGTCTTTCCCACCCGCGCTGGCGTCTAAGCCTGCAGACCCACAAGTATCTCGGCCTGCCCTGACGCCATCGCCATGAGCATTTTCGAAATCAGCAAGGCGGCGAATTTCGACGCCGCCCACTATCTGGACGAGGGTCCGGCCGACAGCCGTTATCGCCGTCTGCATGGGCACTCGTTCCGGGTCGAGGCGACCTTGCGCGGCGAGGCGGACGCCGCCTCCGGCTGGGTCGCCGACCTGGCGGCGCTGGATGCGGCGCTGCGCGAGGTCGCCGGGGAACTCGACCACGGCCTGCTGAACGAGCGGCCCGGCCTGGAGACCCCGACGCTGGAGGCGCTCTGCCTCTACTTCAGCGAGCGGCTGCGGCCCCGGTTTCCGAGCCTCGCCCGGCTGACCGTCTCGCGGCCGTCGCTCGGCGAGACCTGCGCCCTGGACCTGACCTAGGCCTTGTGGCCAACTCCAAGCCGGCGCGAAAGAAGACCGACTCGGAAGACCGCGCCCTGGCAGCCATAGGGGATCGTGTTTGAGTTCTTCCGAGGGGACCTACCAGCGGGCCCGCACACGGATCGGCAAGGTCCCGATTTCGACCAAGGCGTTCCAGGCGGTCGGCGCCGCGACGGAATCCCTGAAGGGGTTCGCTTTCGGGACGTTCCTGCTCCTCTATTACAACCAGATCCTGGGGGTGAGCGCGTCCAAGGCCTCGGCGGCCATTGCCGTGGGCCTGATCATCGATGCGGCCTTCGACCCGCTGATCGGCTCCTTCTCGGACGGGCTGAAGACCCGGCTGGGGCGTCGGCACCTGCTCATGTACCTCTCGGCTGTCCCGATCGGGCTTGGCCTCTATCTGAGTTTTTCGCCGCCGCACGGCCTCTCGGAGAACCTGCTGCTGGTCTGGCTGTTCGGGGCGGTGGTGCTGACCAACATCTCGATGAGCCTGTTCGTGGTGCCCTGGACGGCGCTCTACGCCGAGTTCTCAGACGACTACGCCGAGCGGACGACCATCGTGACCTGGCGATACGCGGTCGGAACCATCCTGGCGGTCGCCTTCACGCTGTCGGTCTATACCTTCATCTTCCCCCAGACCAAGGCCTACCACTTCGGCCAGCTCAATCCGCATGCCTATGGGCTGTTCGCGCCGGTCGTGGCGCTGGCCACGGTGTCGACCATCCTCGTCACCACCGCCCTGACCCAGCGCGACATTCCCTATCTGCTGCAGCCGGTGAACAAGACACCGCGATTCAGCCTGCTTACGGTCTGGCGCGACATCGCGTCGACCTTCACCAACCGCAACTTCCTGGTCCTGTTCGCCGGCGCGCTGATCTTCGCCGGCATCGACGGCACCACCGGCACGCTCAGCATCTACATGTCGACCTACTTCTGGGGCCTGTCGACCGAACAGCTGCGGTGGTTCACGCTCGCCGCCGCCGGCGCGTTCGCCGGGTTCGCGTCGCTCGGCGTGATCGGACGGGTGTTCGACAAGAAGCTCGTGCTGCTGGTCAGCTTCGCGGCTCTTTGCATCGACGGCATGGGCGTGATCGGCCTTCGCCTGCTGCACCTCTTGCCGCCGAACGGCTCGCCGGTCCTGCTCGCCATCCTGGTCGCCAACGAGACCTTGCGCAGCTTTCTGGGCGTCCTGCTCGGCATCATGTTCGTCTCCATGCTGGCCGACACCATCGACGTGCAGGAGCTGAACACCGGCCGGCGGCAGGAAGGCATTTTCTCGGCGGCGCTGGCCTTTTCCGGCAAGGCCACCGCCGGCGTCGGCGCGATCATCGCCGGCTTCATGCTGGACTACATGGTGCACTGGCCGGTGCATGCGAACCCACGCACCATCGACCCGAACATCGTGACCCGCCTGGGCCTGGTCGCTGGCGTGATCGTGCCGCTCCTGCTGGTCATACCCTTCACGCTCGGCACGCGTTACGCGATCACCCGCGCCGCGCACGCGCGCATCCGCGAAGAACTCGACCGCCGCCGCGCCGACGCGCACCTGAAGCCGATCGACGAGGTCGCTCTGGACCTGGCCGTGGCGCTCGTCCGTCCCGCCGGCCACGGAGACGTCGGGCTGGACTAGAGAGACAGTCTGGCTGCCGCGCAATGAACAGGGGGACGAATGAGCAATCACTGGGATCCCAAGACCTATCTCGCCTTCGCCGACGAGCGTACGCGCCCCGCGGCCGAACTTCTGGCCCGCGTGCCGATCGACGATCCAGGGCGCGTGATCGATCTGGGCTGCGGGCCCGGCAATTCGACCGCCTTGCTCGCCGACCGGTGGCCGGGCGCGCGCCTCGAGGGGGTCGACAGTTCGCCCGAGATGATCCGCCAGGCGCGCGAGAGCGGCGTGAGGGCGGAATGGTCCGTCGCCGACATCGCCGATTGGACGGCGGGCGCGGCCTATGACGTCATCTATTCCAACGCCGCCCTGCAGTGGGTCGGCGGCCAGGCGTCGCTGCTGCCGCGGCTGTTGCAAGCTGTCCGCCCGGGCGGCGCGCTGGCCTTCCAGGTTCCGCTGAATTTCGACATGCCGTCGCACGCCCTGATGCGCGAAGTTGCCGGTGAAGGTTCGTGGGCCGCGAAACTGCGCGAGGTCCGCAACATCGTGCTGATGAGCGCCGAGCAGTCTTTCGACATCCTGGAACCGTACGCCGCCGGCCTGGACATCTGGGAGACCGAATACCTGCAGGTAATGGACGGACCCGACGCCATCTATCGGTGGGTCAGCGGCACGGGCCTGCGCCCCTTCATGCAGGCGCTCGACGGGGCGGAGCGCGAGGCCTTCGTCGAAGCCTACAAGGCGCGGCTGAGCGCGGCCTATCCGATGCGCGCGAGCGGCAAGACGCTCTTTCCCTTCCGCAGGCTGTTCGTCGTCGCGCGCCGCTAGACCGCGCCACTTGACCGGCGCTATGGCGTCGGCTCAACGACTTTGGCAGTTTGACATCGGCCGCAGGCGATCTCATTTGACCGCGCAGACAAGCCCCAGCCCGCCACCCGCCGCGCCCGCCGATCGACGGCTCAGCCTGGCGACCAAGCTGTTTTACGGTTTCGGCTCCGTGGCCTTCGGGGTGAAGGACAATGGCTTCAGCTATCTTCTGCTGATCTTCTACAACCAGGTGATCGGCCTGCCGGGGACGCTGGTCGGCCTGGCCCTGATGATCGCCCTGGTCTGGGACGCCTGTATCGACCCGCTGATCGGCCAGCTGTCGGACAATCTGCGCAGCCCCTGGGGCCGGCGTCATCCGTTCATGTATGCCGCCGCCCTGCCGGTGGCGCTGTCCTATGTGGCGCTGTGGAATCCGCCGCACTGGAGCCCGCAGGCGCTGTTCTACTACCTGATCGCTGCCTCGATCGTGATCCGCACCTTCATCTCCTTCTACGAGGTGCCCAGCTCGGCCCTGGCCGCCGAGTTCAGCGCCGGCTACGACGAGCGCTCGGTGCTGCTCAGCTATCGCTACTTCTTCGGCTGGGTGGGCGGACTGGCGCTGAACTTCATCGCCTTCTTCTTCCTGTTCCAGCCCGACGCGACCCACAAGGTCGGCCAGCTCAATCCGGTCGGCTACGCCCACTACGGCATGGTCGGGGCGGCGGTGATGTTCGTGGCCATCCTGGTCTCGGCGGCTGGCACGCACCGCTTCATCCCGACCCTGATGCCGCCGCCGCCGCGTCGGCGCCTGACCTTGCGCCAGACGGCCAGGGAGATGGTCGAGACCCTGTCCAACCGCTCCTTCCTGTTCCTCTTGCTGTCGGGCATCGCCACGGCCATGGCGGCCGGGCTCGGCGCCTCGCTGAACAACTATTTCAACACCTTCTTCTGGGGCTTCTCCGCCCGGCAGATCTCGCTGTTCACCGCCGGCGTCTTCCTGTCGGCGATCATCGCGCTGCCCGCCGCGCCGATGCTGTCGCGCCGTTTCGGCAAGCGCGCCACGGCCATGGTGCTGATGGTCGCCGCGGTGGCGGTGGGAATCACGCCGCTGTTGCTGCGGCTGGTTGGCCTGATGCCGCCCAACGGCTCCCTCGCCCTGACGGTCATCATCTTCTGCACGTCGATCATCGGCACGGCCTTCGGCATCGTCTCCGCGACCATGCTGTCGTCGATGATCGCCGACGTGGTCGAGGCCTCGGAACTGAAGACCGGCCGCCGCTCCGAGGGGCTGTTCTTCGCCGCCTCGGCCTTTGTCGGCAAGGCGGTGTCGGGCTTCGGCATCCTGGCGGGGGCGACCATTGTCGAGCTGGTCCACCTGAACCCCGGCGCCACGCCGGCCAGCGTGCCGCCCGAGGTGGTTCGCCATCTGGCCCTGGTCTATTGCCCGGTGATCATCGGCCTCTATGGGGCGGGGCTGTTGCTGCTCACCGGCTATAAGATCACCCGCGCCAGCCACCGCGAGACCCTGGAGCAACTCGCTGCCGAAGCCGAGGAAGCTCCACACCGGCCTGACGTCGGCGCGCCCGGGCGCGCCGAAACGGCCTAGACTAGGTCTTGTCGCCGTCTCCCGCGTCGGCGGTGACGTTGTCGGAGGCGCGACGGCGCGGGCCGGTATAGTCGGGATCGGCGCGGCGGCGGCGGTCAGGCCCGAAATAGCCGTCGGTGCGGACGTAGGGCCGCGGATTGTCCACCACCTGGGCGATGCGGCTGAGCACGCCGCGTGCGGTGACCGGCTTGGAGAGGAACTCGTTGACGCCGACGTCGCGCGCCTCCTGCACCCGGCGGTGCGTCGAGTGTCCGGTGATCATGATCACCGGCGCCATCGGGTTGGGGCTGTCGGGCGAATTGCGCAGCAGGCGGACGAAATCGATGCCGTCCAGCGGCTGCATGGCCAGATCGGTCATGATGATGTCGATCTGATTGACCCGGAGGCTCTTCAGCGCCTCCGCCCCGTCGGTCGCCTCGAACACGTCGCGCACGCCGATGGCGCGCAGGATTTCGGTGAGCAGCACACGCATGTGGTGGTTGTCGTCCACCAGCAATATTTTCAGGAGTTCAAAGCGCAAGGCGGGCCCGCCGAAAGGGGTTTGACGACCGGGAACTCCAGCGTCGGCGAACCCGAAAGCCGCGCGCGACGGTATGATCTTCGCCATTAGGCAGAGGCGATAGGCCGGTCAACCGAAAAGCCCGCCTTGAGACAATGTGCGCGCCGGTCTGAATACACGACTCAGTTGCAACTAACCTTGACCAACCGGCGTCGGTTCAGTGCGTCCGGTCTGGCCGCGCTGGCGCAGCATGGCGTCGGCCAGCACGCAGGCCAGCATGGCCTCGACCAACGGTGTCGCGCGCAGGCCGACGCAGGGGTCGTGGCGGCCCTTGGTCCTGACCTCGATTTCGGCCCCGCTCTCGTCGATCGACTGCCTGGGGATCAGGATGGACGAGGGCGGCTTGAACGCCACCCGCGCCACCAGCGGCTGACCGGTGGAAATGCCGCCCAGAACGCCGCCGGCGTTGTTGGAGAGGAAGACCGGCCGCCCGTCGTTGCCCAGGCGCATCTCGTCGGCGTTCTCCTCGCCGCTCAGCGCCGCGGCGGCGAAACCGGCGCCGACCTCGACCCCCTTGGCGGCGTTGATCGACATCATCGCCGCGGCGATCTCGGCGTCGAGCTTGCCATAGATCGGCGCCCCCCAGCCGGCGGGCACGCCGGTCGCCTCGACCTCGATGATGGCGCCGGTGGAGGAGCCGGCCTTGCGGATGGTCTCCAGGTGTTGCTCCCAGGTCTCGACCATGCCGGGATCGGGGCACCAGAACGGATTATTGCGCACCTCGTCCCAGTCCCAGCGCGATCGATCGATGGCGTGCGGGCCGACCTGGATCAGGGCGCCGCGGACCACCACCCCCTCGCCAAGCACCTTGCGCGCAATGGCCCCGGCCGCGACCCTGGACGCGGTCTCGCGGGCCGACTGACGGCCGCCGCCGCGATAGTCGCGCACGCCGTACTTGGCGAAATAGGCGTAGTCGGCGTGGCCGGGCCGGAACGCCTGGGCGATATCGTTGTAGTCGCGCGACCGCTGATCGACATTGTCGATCATCATCGAGATCGGCGTGCCGGTTGTAACCTGGCCTGGCGTGCGCTCGTCGGCGAACACGCCGGAGAGGATGCGCACCTGGTCCGGCTCCTGCCGCTGGCTGACGAACTTGCCGGCGCCCGGACGGCGCTGGTCGAGCCAGACCTGGATCTCGGCCTCGGTGATCGGGATCCCCGGCGGGCAGCCATCGACGACGCAGCCGATGGCGATCCCGTGGCTCTCGCCCCAGGTGGTCACGCGAAACAGATGGCCGAATGTGTTGTGCGACATGGCCGGCCTTTTAGCTGAACCGCGCGCAACGCGACATAGCGTGCGCCGGCGATGGTCGGCGCCTGCTGCGGCCCTAGAGCTTGGCCAGGCCGGCCTGGAGGTCGGCCAGGTCCATGCAGGGTTGCCAGTCCAGGTGCGCATTGAGCGTGGTGAAGAAGGGCTCGGCGATGCGCGGGATGTCGGTCGGCGACACCATGTCGAACACCGCGATCATGGTCCGCTCGCCGTTCGAGGTGCCGAAATACATCGCCTCCGGCTTTGCCATTTCGCTGAACTTCTGGATCACCGCCGGCAGGTGGCCGTTGGCGATCGCCGAATTGCCGGCTTCGACCGGGATATGCACTCTCATCATGACTCGCATGGCTTCTCCTCTTCCTGCGAACGTCCGGCGCTCAGGTTCGCGCTCGGCCTCCGGCGGACCTTATCGTGTCCGCCACAAGCATGGCAGCCCGGTCCGGACAGTACGATTGCGTCGAAATAACCAGCCGCTGAATCGAACCTTCAGCGGGCTCATCTGTTGTACCAGTCATGGAGGCCAAGGAGAGTGGTCGAATGGTTGAGGTGATCGAGTTGGGCGATGGGCAATATCCGCCGGCCGATGAACGCTGCTACATCGTTACGCGCGACCCGACCGGCAGATTCTACATCGCCGAGCCCGAGGTGGGATTCGTGAAATCCGAACAAGCGTCCTTCTATCCGGTGTCTGAACAGCAACGCCGCTCGACCATCGACCGCGCCACCAGCTATGCCGACAAGAACGGCGCCCGCGCCGTCTACGTGGTTTCCTGACTCCCAGCCTCAGCCCGCCGGCGCCCTGGTCAGCGCCAGGGGATGCGTCGGCTGATAGACGCCGACCTCGCCACCGCCGGGAAGCGCCAGCCTGGTGAGCGAGCCCCATCGCGCCGTCTCCACCGCCGAACAGCGGACGCCCTTGGCCGCCAGCCCCGCCATCTCGGCCTCCAGATCGTCGCAGGTGAAATAAAGTGTCTGAGTCGGCGCGCCGTCTGTCGGATGTATCGCCGCTTCCGCCGGCGGCAAGGCGAAGATCAGCCAACCCTGGCCCGCGTCGACGGCCGGAAGTCCCAGCACCTCGGCCAGGAAGGCGCGATCGGCCGGCGCGTCGGCGCTGTACAGGGTCACGTGAGCGCCGAAGATCATCGGCCTTCCTCCTTTGAATGCGGGGCGGGGATCGTCAGGCTAGTCTTCTCGCCCAAGCCCGGAAAGGGCGCCAATGGCCGTTGCGCACGATGATGGTCGCGCCGCCGGGCTGAGCGGTCAGGCCTCGACGGCGAAGCGGAGGATCGGGCCGGTCCATTCAACGCCGTCGCCCTGCAGGGTGGTCAGGTCACGCACACCAGGCGTCGCCGCCACGGCCTTGGGCCAGAAGGCCTGGGCGGCGGTGTTGCGCTGCATGATCGCGACCTCCCAGCGGCCGGGATAGCGGGTGAGGATCTCGCGGACCGCGGCGCTGGCCACGCCGGCGCGGCGATATTTCCGCATGACGAAGAACTCGCCCATGTTGCGGTCAACCGACAGACCCGAGTGCGAGTGGGTGTTGAGCAGGGCTAAGCCGGCCAGCTTGCCGCGCCAGCGGATGAGCAGTGGGACGCGCGCGGCTTCGCGCCAATAGGCCTCCATGTACTGGTAGCGTCCGAAGGTCGCGTCCGCGCCCAGGTCGAAATCGTCGCTGTCGGGCGGTCCCATCTCCGAGAAATCGTAGATGTAATAT
>DASYAQ010000315.1:0-4064 GCA_036501225.1 Caulobacteraceae bacterium
TGGCGGCCAGGACGGGACTCGAACCCATGACCTTCGGTTTAGGAAACCGCTGCTCTATCCTGCTGAGCTACCCGGCCGCGACGGTGCGGTCATAGCGCAAAGGGTGGGGCGTTGCGAAGGCTGCTCGTGGCATGGGTTGCGATCGCGCTGGGCCTGGCCGGATGCGGCGAGGGCGGCGCGCTCGACCGACTGGCCGCCGGCGAACGCGGCAAGGTGGTCTCGGTCGCCTCGGGTGATGAGCTGATGCTGGACAATGGCCTCGACGTCCGGGTGTCGGGCCTCGAGGCGCCGTGGATGGACGAGCCGGGCGGCCCCGGCTCGCAGGCCGATCTCAGCCGCCTGGTGCTTGGGCGCCAGGTGCAGCTCTTCTATGGCGGCGTGCGGCGCGACGCGCGCGGCCGGGCGCTGGCCCAGGTGCGGCTGGTCGATGGGCGGACCTGGGTCGAGGGCGCGCTGCTGCGCGACGGCTGGGCGCGGGTGCGCACCTTCGCCGACAATCGCGCCCTGGCCGCGGCCATGTTCGACGACGAGGCCCGGGCGCGTAAGGCCAGGCGCGGCCTGTGGGCCATGCCCGATTACGAGGTGCGCCTGCCGCAGGAGGTGACCCGCGACACCCGCGGCTATCAGATCGTCGAGGGCCGGGTGGCCAGCGTGACGCAGGCCAGGGGCGGAACCTATCTGGACTTCACCAAGGATCACGCCGGCTTCGCGGCCGTAATCGATCCGCATGCGGTGGGTGATCTGACGGCCGCCGGCATCGCGCCGGCCAGCCTCGCCGGGCGCTTGATCCGCGTGCGGGGCATGATCGGCTGGGACGGCCAGATGCGAATCGACCATCCCGAGCCGATCGAGTTGATCCAAGAGCGCTAAAGCGCTTTCAGGCGAAGTGGAAACCGGTTCGCCGTCAGAAAGCGCGACAACGCAAAAGACCTGGGGCGCCGCTCCGATGCAATCGGAGCGGACAGCGCCCTAGGCCGCCTTCTGCAGCGACTTGTTGAGGACGGCGATGGCCGCGTCGCGGTCGATCTGCTCGATGGCGGCCACTTCTCGCGCCATGCGGTCCAGCGCCGATTCGTAGAGCTGGCGCTCGGAATAGGACTGCTCGGGCTGGTTCTCGGCGCGGTGCAGGTCGCGCACCACCTCGGCGATCGAAATCAGGTCGCCGGAATTGATCTTGGCCTCGTATTCCTGGGCGCGGCGGCTCCACATGGTGCGCTTGATGCGCGCGCGGCCCTTCAGCGTGGTCAGGGCTTGCGTGACCACCAGGCCGGCGGCGAGCGCGCGCAGGCCGGCGGTCTTGGCCTTCTTGGTCGGCACGCGCAGAGTCATCTTCTCGTGGTCGAAGGTGATCACATAGACTTCGAGGGTGAGGCCGGCGACTTCCTGGTTCTCGATCCCCACCACCGTGCCGACGCCGTGCGCCGGATAGACGACGTGATCGCCAAGGGAAAAATCGTGAGCGCTCTTGTTCATTGTTGTCCTCTCAAAAGTCCTTTAGGCCCCCACCAGGGCCGGGACCGTCCTTAAGCCGCGACGGGCGCGGCGCCGCGCCCGCAAGGGCAGCGGGCGGCGCAGAACCCGGTTTACGAATATCGTTTACGACACCCTTCGCCTTCGATCAGGCGCGCGTCAGCTCGGACGGCTATTCTTCAACCAAGACGCCAAAAGCGCGACCCGCGCCCCACGTCAGTTGTAATAGTATCACAAAAATGAACGCGATGAAAGGGTTGCGAGCCGGGGCTGTCCGGCGTCACGAGCCCTTGCCGGGTTTTTCGCTGAAGTATTTGTCGAACTTGTCGGTCTCGCGCTCGAAATCGTCGGCATCGGCGGGCGGCACGCCCTTGAGTGTGATGTTGGGCCACACCTTGGCGTATTCCGTGTTTATCTTCAGCCACTTGCCGTCGGGCTCGTCCTCGGTGTCCGGCTTGATCGCATCCACCGGGCATTCGGGCTCGCACACGCCGCAGTCGATGCATTCGTCCGGATGGATGGCCAGGAAATTCTCGCCTTCATAGAAGCAGTCGACCGGGCACACCTCCACGCAGTCCATGTATTTGCACTTAATGCACGCATCCATGACGATGTAGGTCATCGAGAACTCGTCCAAGGGCCGGTCCGGCGGGAGCCGCGTCTATTTGGGGGATGCGCGGCGCTTGTCAATGCGCAGTCTGCTCATCGCCCGGTGAGGGATGCTGTAACGGGGCGTAGAGGCTCCTGGCCTCGTCCGGCGGTCCGCGCCGCTCGCCAAGCTGCTCCACCCTGACCGCGATCAGCCGGCCACCGAGCGCGAAGACCAGGCTGTCGCCGGGTTTCAGGGTCCGGCCGGGCTTGTCGATGCGGCTCTCCGCCGGCCCGCGCGTCAGCCGCAACCGGCCGGTCTCGACGAAACGGGCGGCCAGCGACCGGGTCTTGAAAAACCGCGCCCGCCAGAGCCAGACATCGATCCGGCAGGCCCCCGTCTCGCTCATTGCGTCTCGCTCATTGCACCTCGCTCATGATGCGGCGGCGCGGCGTTTGCGCCTCGGCCGGCGCTTAGCCGGCGGGGCGAGGGCGGCCAGGGCCGCGAAGGGCGAGGCGGTCGGTTGGGACTTGGCCGCGCGCGGCTTCCGCGGCGCGCGCCGCCGCCAGGCGGACGTATCGTCATCGGCGGCCTTACGGGCGCGCAGATAGCCAAGACCGCGCAGGATCTGCTCGGTCTCGGGTCGGTTCCAGCCGAGGCTGGCGATGGCGGCGTCGTCCACGGCCGCGGCGCCCGATCTGCGCGGCGCGGCGCGCAACAGCTCTTCGAGCTTTTCCAGCGCCTCCACCGGCGCGGCCAGGCCGCCGACGGCGCGCAGGCCAAGCGCCGCCAGCGCTGCCGCGGTCGGCGCCGGCTCGGGCAGGGCTGCGACCGCGCCGGCGACGGGGCGCCAATCGGGCGACCAGAGCGCGGCGAAGGCGGCGGTGAACGCGAGCGCATCGGCCGCCAGCAGCTGTGGCAGGAAGAGGCTGAAGGCGCCGAAGCGGACGCCGAAGCCGCGCAGGATGCGCCGCTCGACCTGGCTTAGCGCGCGCACATCGGCCTCGACGGGCCCGCGGTCGATGACCCCGCCGGCCTCGACCAGCCGGTAGGCCAGGCCGCGCGCCAGGCCCTTGATGCGCCCCTCGGAAACCGCCGATTTCAGCGCCCGCAGTGGTCGCAGACGCCGCGCCGCCTCTGCCGCGACAAACGCCTCCAGCCGCCGCACCGCCCGCTCGCGGGCCGGCGCCGGGCCGAGCTCGCCCAGCAGGCGAACGCGTGGCGAGAACGGTCCGCCGCCGTTCAGCTGGCCGGTGGCCTGGCCGCGCCAGAGCAGCGTGCCGTTGGGCAGGATGGAGAAAGCGTCGTCGGCCTCCGCCGCCAGCCGGCCGAGCCGGCGCGCGACCTCCGGCCCGATGGCCCGCTCGGCGGCGGCGCGCAGGGCCTTGTCCTCCAGCGCGCTCGCGCCTCGGGCCGGGTCGAAGTGGGCGCCGATGAGCCGGCCGACAAAATGACCCTCGACGGTGACCGCCCCGTCGGCGGCGATGCCGGCCATCAGCCTGTCGCTGACGTTCAGGCCGCGCATCAGGGCGCTGGTGCGGCGGTCGATGAACCGCTGCATGAGCCGCTCGTGCAGGGTGTCGGAGAGCCGATCCTCCAGCCCGTGGGTGCGGCCCTGCCAATGGGCCGGATCGCGCAGCCAGTCCGAGCGGTTGGCGACGTAGGCCAGGGTGCGCACGCTGGCCAGCCGGGCCGATAGCGCGTCGATGTCGCCGTCCAGCCGGTCGAGGCCGCGAAACTGGCCCTCGACCCAGTCCTCGGGGATGCGGCGGTCGCGCTCGGTCAGGTGCTGGAAGACGGTGTGGGCGAAGCGGGTGTGGTCTTCGAGCGTGGTCTTGCGGAAGTCGGGCGTCTGGCAGACGTCCCACAGCCGCGCGAGATTGGAGCGGTCCTTGGCGCGCCTGCGGATGCTCTCGTCTGCGGCCAGCTTGTTCAGCACCGTCTCGTCCAGGCTCTCCTCGGAGAGTTTCAGGCCGGCCCTCGGCGGCGGCGCGGCCAGCGAGCG
>DASYAQ010000316.1:0-8085 GCA_036501225.1 Caulobacteraceae bacterium
GCGGGATTCGACGAAGCTGGTGTCGATCTCTCCGGCGGCGAAGGCCGGATGGCCGAGCAGGGCGCGCAGGAAGGCGATGTTGGTCGCAGAGCCGGTGATGGTGAACTCGGCCAGCGCCCGGCGGGCCTTGCGCGCGGCCTCCGCGACGCCGCCAGCGCCGGCGTGCGCGATCAGCTTGGCCAGCAGGGAGTCGAACCTCAGGCTGGTGCGATAGCCGGGGTAGCCGAAGCCGTCGACGCGCACGCCGGGCCCGGACGGCGTCTCGTAGGCCGTGAGCAGGCCGCCGGCCGGCCGCGCGGTTCCATCGGCCGCCATGGTCTCCAGATTGACCCGCACCTGGATGGCGACGCCTCGCGGGGCGGGGACCTCGGGCTGGCGCAGGTTCAGGGACTTAAGCGTCGCGCCATCCGCGATTTCCAGCTGGAGGCGGACCAGGTCGAGGCCGGTGACCTCCTCGGTGACCGTGTGTTCGACCTGCAGGCGCGGATTGGCCTCGATGAAGACGAATTGCGCGCCTTCGCGCTGGCGCGCGTCGACCAGGAACTCGATGGTGCCCAGGCCGCGATAGTGAGCCGCCTGGCCGAGGCGGACGGCGGCGTCGAGCATGGCGGCCCGCACATCGGGGTCCAGGGTGGTCACCGGCGCGACCTCGATCAGCTTCTGCCGCTGGCGCTGCAGGCTGCATTCGCGATCCCAGAGATGCACGACCTCGGCCCCGTCGCCGAGGATCTGCACCTCGATATGCCGCGCGTGCGGCAGCAGGCGCTCGACATAGACCTCGCCGTGGCCGAACGCCTTCAACGCCTCGGAGCTGCAGCGCCGATAGGCGTCGGTCATGTCCTCGACGCGGCCGACCGGACGCATGCCGCGGCCGCCGCCGCCGGCCACGGCTTTCAGCATCACCGCGCCGCCCACGCCCAGGCTGGCCAGGAAGGCCTCGGCCGCCTCGCGCGTGACCGGGCCGGCCGAGCCTTCGAGCACCGGCACGCCGCACTGGATGGCCAGTTCGCGGGCCTTGGTCTTGTCGCCGAACAGATCGAGCGTCCGCGGCGTCGGGCCGACGAAGACCAGGTCCATCTCGGCGCAGAGGGTGGCGAAGGCGGCGTTCTCGCTCAGGAAGCCATAGCCGGGATGCACGGCGTCGCAGCCCATCGCCGTCGCCGCAGCGCAGATCTGAGGCCCGTCGAGATAGGCCGCCGCGCCGGTCCCCTTCAGCGCAAACAGCTCGTCGGCGGCCTTCAGGTGCAGGGACTGTGCGTCATCCTCGGAAAACACCGCGACCGTGGCTATGCCCATTTCGGCGGCGGTGCGCGCGATGCGAATGGCGATCTCGCCACGGTTGGCGATCAGAAGCTTCTTGAACATACGCATCCGCCCGTTTGAATGGCCCCGCTTTTGCGCAAGGCTCGCTTAACCAGAGCCCTCCCCCTCGATGGGGGAGGGTTGGGTGAAGGTGTGGCCGCTGAGATTGGGCGAGATGTCAAATGGCCGCCGCGCCCAACCGCGCCTGCCCGTCGCCGTCCGCGCCACACCCCCGACCCTCCCCTTCCCCCATCAAGGGGGACGGGGCGCTTGAATTGAAATCGCCGGAGCCCAAGCCGGGCCCCGTGGAAGAACTCTTTTTCACGGGTCTAGAGCAGGGACGCAACCTCGCTCATCACGGGGCCGATCTCGTCGTGCAGCACCAGGTCGGCGACGTTGTCCTGGTCGGTCGGCTCGCGGTTGACGATGGCCAGCCTGGCCCCGTTGCGCTTGGCGATCACCGGAAAGGCCAGGGCCGGATAGACCGCCAGCGACGAGCCCAGGACGAGAAAGAGGTCGCAGGCCAGGGTCTCGGCCTCGGCGCGGGCCAGCGCCGCTTGCGGAAGCGGCTGGCCAAAGGAGATGGTGGCAGTCTTGACGATGCCGCCACAGGCGCCGCAGGCGGGCAGGGCGTCGGTGGCCAGGAAGGCCGCCTTCAGGTCCGCCAGTTCGTGGCGCAGGCCGCAGTCGAGGCAGGTCGCGTAGCCGGCATTGCCGTGCAGCTCGATCACCTTCTCCGGCGGCAGGCCGGAGGCCTGGTGCAGGTTGTCGACATTCTGGGTGATCACCGCGGCCACCTTGCCGAGGCCGGCCAGTTCGGTGATGGCGCGGTGGCCGGCATTGGGGCTTTTGCCGACCCAGCCGGCGACGCCGGAAAAAGCCCGGGTCCAGGCCTCGCGGCGCTTGGCCTCGCTGGCGACGAAGTCCTGGAAATAGATCGGGCTCATCCGGCTCCAGACGCCGCCGGGACTGCGGAAATCGGGAATGCCGGACTCGGTGGAAATACCGGCGCCGGTAAAAACCACCACGCGGCCGGCGCGCGCGATCATCCGCGCCAGGGCGGCCCGGGAGGCCGTCAGCTGGCGGGCTCGCTGGCTCGCCGGCACGTGTCAGGCCGCTCGCGGGCGAACGGATGCCTGAGCTGGGCCAGGTAGGTTTGCGGATAGTTGGGTTCGCTGACGCCGACCTCGTCCGGCCCGACAGGCGCGCGGCGCCCCAGATCCAGGGTCCCCATCGGATAGTCCCAGAGGTTGGTGAAGAAGCCGAAGTTCACGCCACGGGCTTCGAATTCGCGCAGGTGGTGCAGGCGATGCACGGGCCCCACGTTCAGCAGCCACACGAAAGGCCCGATCTTCATGTCGGCGTTCGAGTGCTGCAATACAAACTGCACGACCACCGCGAAGCCGACCAGAAGGCCGATCTCGTGCGGCATGCCCAGCATGATCAGCAGGCCCCCGCCGACGATGATCTCGAACGCCTGGTGGCTGGGGTGCTGCAGTAGCCCGTTGAATCCATACATGCGCGTCGCGGCATGATGTGTGGCGTGGATGCGCCAGAGCCAGCTCAAGCGATGGCTCAGAACGTGCGCAAAGGTGAGCCCGGCATCGGCGGCAACGGCCGCCAGCAGAAACTGGGCCCAGATCGGCAAGGCTCGCGGCCAGAGCGCATGACCAGGACGTATGACCAGGACCAGGAAGATGATGATCGCCACATTGACCAGCGCGTGGATGAGGTCGCGGCCAAACTCGCCGCGCGCCTCGTTCCAGGCGGGCTCATAGGGGATCAGTCGCTCCACCACCGTGGCGAAGACGATGGCGGCCACGAGCAGTGGCGCTAGCCAGTAGAGGCTCAGGTGCGCGGTGACCATCCAGACGGCCGCGCCGTTGAATCCCAGCAACATGATCGGCACGAAAAGCACCTTCAGTGCGCCCCGCATGACCAGCCCCTCAACCGTGTTTCCAACGCCGCCATAATAGGAAAATCGTGGCGATTGGCGAAAGGCCTTCTTTGCTTCCCGCGGCGGAAGACTCGCAGAATCAGCCCGATTGAGGGGTTTCGCGACGCACCATGACAAATGCACGGGCGTCTTCGATGTCATCATCCGACGCCTTCCGCCTTCCGGCGCCGATGTTCGTCACTTCGATCGTCGCCGGCGCGACGGCCGCCACCGCTGGCTCGACGAAGGATTCGATTGTGCAAGGCCCGCGCTTCGGGAAGTCTGCGCAGCCGATCCTCGAGGAGCCTCGCCCTGGCCACGCCCGACCGAGCCGATTGGTGGAAGCACGCGGTCTTCTACCAGATCTATCCGCGCAGCTTCCTCGACTCCAACGGCGACGGGATCGGCGACCTGGCCGGCATAGAGGCGAAGCTCGACTATATCGCCGCGCTGGGGGTGGATGCGATCTGGCTTTCGCCGGTGTTCACCTCACCGATGAAGGACTTCGGCTACGACGTCTCCGACTATCGCGGCATAGACCCGATCTTCGGGACCCTGGAGGATTTCGACGCCCTGCTGGCCGGCGCCCACGCGCGGGGGCTGAAGCTGATCGTCGACCAGGTCTGGTCGCATACCTCCGACAAGCACGCCTGGTTCATCGAAAGCGCTTCGTCGGCGGATAATCAGAAGGCCGACTGGTACGTCTGGGCCGACGCCAAGCCGGACGGAACCGCGCCCAACAACTGGATGGCGGTGTTCGGCGGCCCCTCCTGGACCTGGCATCCGCGGCGGCGGCAATACTACCTGCACAACTTCCTGGTGGAGCAGCCGGACCTGAACTTCTGGAACCCGGCGGTGCAGGACGCCATCCTCGACACCGCCAGATTCTGGCTCGATCGCGGCGTCGACGGCTTTCGTCTCGACGTCATCAACTTCCTGTTTCACGACCGCGCCCTGACCGACAATCCGCCCGCCGGGCTGGCCGGGCCGGCCGCCCAGGCGACCGACTTTCAACGCCATATCCACGACCGTTCGCAGCCGCAGACCCTGGCCTTCATCGCCCGCATGCGCGCGCTTCTGGGCAGCTACGGCGACCGCATGACCATCGGCGAGGTCAGCGACGCCGACATGCTGGGCCGCCAGATCGAATACACCGCGACAGCCGAGCGGCTGCACACCGCCTACAGCTTCTTCCTGCTGACCGCGCGCGACCCGACACCGGCCCTGTTCGCCGACGCCATGACCGCATGGGCCGGGGCCGCCGGCTGGCCGTCCTGGTCGCTGAGCAACCACGATTTCGTCCGCTTTCCCACGCGAATGGCGCACTCCGGCGACCCGGCGCAGGTGAAGGGCCTGCTGGCGCTCTTGCTCGGGCTGCGCGGCACGCCCTTCCTCTATCAGGGCGACGAGCTGGGCCTGCCGCATGCCCGGGTGCCGTTCGAGCGGCTGCGGGACCCCTTCGCCATCGCCGTCTATACCGGCGGTTCGGGCCGCGACGGCGCGCGCACGCCGATGGCCTGGACCAGCGACGCCCCCAATGCCGGCTTCTCCAGCGCGGCGGAGACCTGGCTGCCGGTCGATCCGCGCCACCTGCCACTGGCCGTGGCCGAGCAGGAGGGCGACCCTCAATCCATGCTCAACTTCACCCGCACGGTGCTGGCGCTGCGCCGCGGTTCGCCGGCGTTGCAGGCCGGCGAGGTCCGGCTGCTCGAGGCCGGCCCCGGCGTACTGGCCTTCGAGCGCAGCCTCGGCGGCGAACGCGTGGTTTGCGCCTTCGAACTGGCCGGCCAGGCCGGCCATCTGTACCATCCGGAGATGGCCGGTTCCGAAGCCTTCGCCCTGATCGGCGGCGCGGTGGTGGCGGAGACCGGCATCGAGCTGGCGCCCTTCGCTTTCGCCTGGGTGCGGCTGGGCGCGCGAGTATGACCGGCGAGCCCGAAACCCTCGCTGCCAACGAGCCGTTGGCGGCCCGCCGCGAGCGGCACAATTTCGATCGACTGATCATGCTTTCCGACGGCGTCTTCGCCATCGCCATGACACTTCTGGCGCTGGATGTCCGCGTGCCGGCGGGCTCGGAGGCTCACCTGGCCAGCCTTTGGGCCGCGCTCGAGCCGGTGCTGTCGGCCTATGCCTTGAGCTTCCTGGTCATCAGCGCCTACTGGCTGCTGCACCGGCGGTCCATGGCCGTGATCCTGCGCGTCGACGCCATCGCCGCCGTCCTCAATCTGCTCGTCCTGGGTCTGGTGTCGCTGTTGCCGGCGGGCACCCGGCTGGCCTCGTCCGGTCAGGCGATGTCGCCCGGTCTGGGCCTCTATGCCGGCCTGGTGATCGCCATCGGCGCCGCGGTGGCCTGTTTCTGGGGCTATGCCGCCCTGATCGGCCACCTGGTCTCGCCGGAGGTCGGACGGCGCGAACGCTGGGTGACGTTCCTGGGCGTTTTGCTCTCGGCGCCGCTCTTCCTGCTGCTGACCATCGGCGGCCGCGTGCCGCCTGGCGTGGTTCCTGCCGTCCTGCTGGTGCTGTTCGTGGTGGGCTGGATGATCCTGCAGCGCCTGACACGCGGGCCGTCGGCAAAGCCCCGGCCGGTCGCTGACGCCGGCGCGGCCAAGCCTTGAGAAGCGAAGCCGCGTGTTGATCTGCGCGCCGTCTCGCGCGAGGCTTGCGGCGCGCGACAACGATAAGACCGGGTGGAGACCATGAGCATCAGCTTTGGCGACGTCTTCGACGCGACCGCGGCTGCGGTCCAACCCGGTGACCCGGCCATCTATTGCGACGACCAGATCGTCAGCTGGGGCGAGTTCGACCGCGCCTCCAACGCCGTCGCCCGGGCCTTGCGGGCCGCCGGGCTCGAACCCGACGCCAAGCTCGCCCAATACATGCGCAACAGCCCGGAATATCTCATCGGCTTCGTGGCCGGGTTCAAGGCCAGGCTGGCGCCGGTGAACGTCAACTATCGTTACGGGACCGACGAGCTCGAATACCTGATCGACAATTCCGACGCCGAGGCGGTGTTTTTCGACGCCGAGTTCGCTGACAACGTCGCGGTCATCCGCGCCAGGCTGCCGAAGGTGAAGCTCTGGGCCTCGGTCGGCGGGCGCGTCGCCGGCTATGCCAGCTTCGACGACCTGGCCGCGGGCGACGGCGCGCCGCTGGGGATCGCGCGCTCCGGCGACGACATGTTCCTCATGTACACCGGCGGCACCACCGGCCTGCCCAAGGGGGTGATGTGGCCGAGCGCGACCTGGTGGCCGGTGCTGGCCGGGTTCCGCGCCCCCTCTTTCGGCGCCGAGGCGCCGACGACGATCGAGGCGCTGCAGGCCCAGATCCGCTCCGGCGTCGGCCGCGAGCCGCTCTATGTGGCGACACCCTTGATGCACGGCACGGGCCTGTTCACCAGCATCTCGGCCATGTCCAAGGCCGCACCGGTGGTGATCACCCGCCACCGGTCGTTCGATCCGGCGGCGGCGATGGATGCGGTCACCGGACTGCGCTGCGCCGGCTTCGTCATCGTCGGCGACGCCTTCGCGCGACCGATCCTGGACGCGCTGCGCGCCGATCCCGCGCGGTTCGACGTGACCTGCCTGCGCATCATGGTCTCCAGCGGCATGATGTGGAGCCCTGAGGTGAAGACCGGCCTGCTCGAATTCATGCCCGAGGCCATGCTGGTCGACAGTTTCGGAGCCTCCGAGGGCGCCGGCATCGGTCTGTCGATCACCAGCCGCGACGTGCCGCCGACCGAAGCGCGCTTCGACGGACCCGACACCATCGTGGTCCGCGCCGAAGACTTCACGCCGGTGGTCCCCGGCTCCGGCGAGGTGGGGCTGGTGGCCAAGACCGGCGACCTGCCGCTGGGCTATTACAAGGACCCGGAGAAGTCGGCGCGCACCTGGGTGGTGATCGACGGCAAGCGGCGGCTGATCAGCGGCGACCACGCCACGGTCGAGGCGGACGGGACGATCCGGCTGCTCGGCCGCGGCAGCCACTGCATCAATTCGGGCGGCGAGAAGATCTATCCCGAAGAGGTCGAGGAGACGCTGAAGACCCACCCCGCCGTGCTCGACGCCCTGGTCTTCGGCATGCCCGACGAGCGGTTCGGCCAGGTGGTCAGCGCGGTGGTCGGCCTGGTCGACGGCGAGGCGGCGGACGAGGCCGAACTGGTCGCCCATGTCCGCGCCCACCTGTCGCCCTTCAAGGCGCCGCGCCGCATCGCCTTCGTGCCCACCGCCCCCCGCGCCCCCAACGGCAAGGCCGACTACGCGACGGCGAAGGTGTTGTTCGCAGAGGCGAGCTGAGCGGTTCCAAAACCGCTCAGCTCGCTAAGATGAACCGCCAAGTACGCAAAGTTCGCCAAGAAGAGCGTTCCTCTTGGCGGGCTTGGCGGCCTTGGCGGTAAAAAACCTGGGTCCCCCGCCTTCGCGGGGATGAGCGGGTTTTAGTCAGTTCAGCACGAAGTCGTCCGGGTTGGGCTTCAGGGTCGCGGTCCAGTAGTCGACCAGCGGGAAGGGCCAGTTCTGGCTGACGCGGCCCTTGGCGTTCTTGTACCAGCTGGTCACCTGCGGCGCGCCCCAGGCCATCCAGCGGTTGGCCTCGTCGACCTTGACGTTGAAGGCGTCGTGGACGTCCTTCTTCGCCTCCATGGTCGCCGCCCCGGTCTCGGCCAGCATCTGCAGGGCGCCGACGATGTAGCGGACGCTGCATTCGGAGAAGAAGATGATCGAGCCGTTGACCACGATGTTGGTGTTCGGCCCATAGATCACGAACAGGTTGGGGAAGTTGGGGATGGTCATGCCCAGATAGGCGCGCGCGTCGCCGTCCCACTGCTCGTGCAGTTCGGTCCCGCCCTTGCC
>DASYAQ010000317.1:0-1857 GCA_036501225.1 Caulobacteraceae bacterium
AGCCAGGCATAGGCGCCCATGGCGGTGCGGCAGGAGCCTTCCAGCGCCTCCAGCGCGCCGCGCTCGGCGGCGACGGCCAGGGCGGTTGGCGCGTGGTTCAGCGCCTTGACCCAGGCGGCCCCGGCGTCGGCCGCGCGCGTCTCGATGGCCAGCGCGCCCTGGCCCGGCGCCGGCGGATATTCGATCGGGTCGAGCGCGTAGCGGATGCGGTCGGCCAGGCCCAGCCGGTTCAGGCCCGCCAGCGCCACGATCATGGCGTCGGCGTCGCCGGCGGCGAGCTTGGCCAGGCGCGTATCGACATTGCCGCGCACCAGCACGTAGTTCAGGTCGGGCCGGCGAAACTGCGCCTGGGCCTGGCGGCGGATGCTGGCCCCGCCCAACCGCGCGCCGTGCGGCAGGTCCTCGAGACTGGCGAAGCCGGGGCTCAGGAAAGCGTCGCGCGGGTCCTCGCGTTCTGTGACGGCGGCCAGGAGCAGACCGGGCTGGCGGGCGATCGGCACGTCCTTCAACGAGTGCACGGCGCAGTCGACGCGGCCGGCGATCAGGGCGTCTTCGATCTCCTTGGTGAACATGGCCTTGCCGCCCAGCTCGGTCAGGCGGCGGTCCTGCACCCGGTCGCCGGTGGTGGAGATGACCACCACCGGCGCAACGCGCTCGGCCTCGGCCGGTTCGGCGCCGAGGGCCGCGGCGATCACCCGCTGCACCTGGCCCGCCTGGGTCAGGGAGAGCTTCGATCCGCGCGCGCCAATCCTGATCGGGTCCAAGGGCCATGCCTCCGCCAATTGCGGCCGACATCGCTCCGGCCGCCCTGGCCTGCTACAGGAGCCGCGATGCGCCCGCAACCGAACCGCCCCCTGACCGTGCTCGGGATTGAGACCAGCTGCGATGAAACCGCCGCCGGCGTGGTGCGCCGCCATGGCGACGGCCGGGTCGAGGTCAAGTCCTCCATCGTGCTCAGCCAGGTCAAGGACCACGCCCCCTTTGGCGGGGTGGTACCGGAGATCGCCGCCCGCGCCCATGTCGAGGCGATCGATGCGGTGATCAAGGCGGCCATGGCCAAGGCGGCGTTGGGCTTCGGCGATCTGGACGGGGTGGCGGCCACCGCCGGGCCGGGCCTGGTCGGCGGGGTGATGGTCGGGCTGTCGGCCGGCAAGGCGATCGCGCTGGCGCGGGGCCTGCCGCTGATCGCGGTCAACCACCTGGAGGGTCACGCGCTCTCGGCGCGGCTGGCGGCCGACGTCGCCTATCCGTATCTGCTGCTGCTGATTTCCGGCGGCCATTGCCAGCTGCTTGACGTCGAGGGGGTGGGCCGCTGCACGCGGCTGGGCTCGACCATCGACGACGCCGCCGGCGAGGCCTTCGACAAGATCGCCAAGGCGCTGGGGCTGGGCTATCCGGGCGGACCGGCGCTGGAGACGCTGGCCGTCGGCGGCGACGCCGGCCGCTTCAGCCTGCCCCGCGCCCTGCTCGGCCGCGCCGGTTGCGACTTCTCCTTCTCCGGCCTGAAGACCGCCGCCGCCCGGCTGGCCGAGACGCTGACCGACGAGACCGACCGCCGCGACCTGGCCGCCGCCGTGCAAGGCGCCATCGCCCGCCAGCTCGCCGAACGCAGCGAGCGGGCGATGAAGGTGTATGCGGAAGCGCATCAAGGACTGGCTCCTTCTCCCCTTGCGGGAGAAGGTGGCCCCTTGAGATTTGTCGTCGCCGGCGGGGTGGCGGCGAACGGCGAAGTGCGCCGCGTACTTGAATCGGTCGCCGCCAAACACGGCTTCAGCTTCACCGCGCCGCCCTTGGACTATTGCACCGACAACGCCGCCATGATCGCCCTGGCCGGGGCCGAGCGTTTGGCGCTGGGGC
>DASYAQ010000318.1:0-8338 GCA_036501225.1 Caulobacteraceae bacterium
AGCAGCCCGGCATGGCGCTCCGCAATATGGAAAACGATCGACCCCGACTCGAACAGGACAAGATCGCCCTCCTCGTAGGTCGGAATCTGCCCGAAGGGATGAAGCGCCAGATGCGCGGGTTCCTTCATCTCACTGAACGGAACCAGACGAACCTCGTAGGGTTGGCCCACTTCTTCGAGCGCCCAGCGAACGCGCATGTCACGCGCCAATCCCCGGCCACGATCGGGCGACTGCTCAAAGGCGGTGATGGTCGGGATCATCGGACGGCTCCGGACGGATGATCGCCGGTCATGGCGTCTCCTGTAGCGGCTTTAGGGCGGGTCGCCCCGTCTTCACTATGGACGAACGGCAGGACCGGGTTCCGACAAAACGTCCAGGGGTCGAGGGAGTCTCGTCGCCGAGACCCTGGCCGATTTCCCCATCAGACGCTGACCAGCTGTCCCTGGCCGTGTGGCGCCGGGTTCCGGCTGAGGCCGTACTTCCGCGGCGTGGAGGCCATCACCCGCTTGAAGGCGTTGCTGAAGGCGCTCTCGGACTCGTAGCCGAGCGACCGGGCGATGGCGGAAACCGGATCGTTGGAATTTTCCAGCCGGTCTCCGGCCAGCAGCATCCGCCAGCGGGTCAGGTAGTCGATCGGCGAGGCCCCCACCGTCTGCTTGAATCTCTGGGCGAAGCTCGATCTGGACATGCCGGCGCGCGCCGCCAGCGCCCGCAAGGTCCAGCGGCGCGCCGGGTCCTGGTGCATGGCGTTGATCGCCGTGCTCATCTGCGGGTCCGAAAGCGCGAACAGCCAGCCGACGCCGCCGCTCAGACCTTCCGCCAGATGGATGCGCAGCGCCTGGATCAGCACCAGCTGGGCGAGATGCCGGGCCACCAGCGTCCCGCCGGGCTGCGGCTCGCGCAGCTCCTGCATCATCCGCTCCAGCGACCAGCGCAGCGCCGCCCGGTCGGCGTCCTTGCGGATATGGACGATCGGCGGCAGCACGCTGAGCAGGACGCCGGCGTGCGGGCCGGCGAAGTCGAACCAGCCCCCGACGCCGAAACAGTCGCCGCCGCCGTTCAGGGTGGCGACGGCGCCATCCGCCCCGCTGGACGCAAAGGTTTCCGCGTCGACCGGCCTCAGGTCGAGGTCGCTGGCGAGGCGGAAAGGCCGCCCGCGCGGCAACAGCAGGCAATCTCCCGCCTCCACCCGCACCGGATCGGCGAGGCCCTCCATGGCCAGCCAGCCCTGGCCGGAGATCACCGCATAGCACTTGACCCCCGCGTGCGCGGGAAACCGGATCGACCACGGCCTCCCCAGGTCGAAGCCGCGCACCATGCTGTTGCGGGGCTTCAACAGCGACAACACGTCTGACAGCGGATCCATGGGCGTCCTGGACGATGGCGACAAAGAAGCGGACGATATCGCATAGATCGTCCCTATTCCACCGCCTATCCTCGTCCTTGACCTCAGTGAAGGATGGACTGCATGCGTGTTTTCGTCACCGGCGCGACCGGCTTCATCGGCTCCGCCGTCGTTCAGAATCTAATGCGGGATGGCCATCAGGTGGTCGGCCTGGCGCGTAGCGACGCGTCCGCCGCCGCGCTCGCGGCCTTGGGCGTCGAGGCGCACAGGGGCGACATCACCGATCCCGACAGTCTGGTCGCCGTCGCGCGCGCCAGCGATGGCGTCATCCACACCGCCTTCGTGCACGACTTCTCGAATTTCGCCGCCAATGTCGAGATCGACCGGCTGGTGCTCGAGGCCCTGGTCGGCGCACTCAGGGGCTCCGGCAAGCCGCTGGTGATCGCGTCGGGCACGCTGATGGTCTCGCATGCGCGGCCGGCCACGGAAAAGGACGCGCCGCTCAGCAACGACATGCCGCGCGCCGCGTCCGAGGCCATGGTGCTGGCGCCCGAAAACGGACTGCGCGGCAGCGTGGTGCGGCTGGCGCCCGCCGTCCACGACCTGACCCGCGCCGGCCTGGTCAGCATGCTGGTCGACCAGGCGCGCGCCAAGGGCGTCTCGCCTTACGTCGGCGAGGGCAGGAACCTGTGGCCGGCGGTCCATCGCCTCGACGCCGCGCGGCTGTTCAACCTGGCTCTGGAGCGCGCCGAGCCTGGGACGCGCCTGCACGCGGCGGCCGAGGAGCTTTCCTCGCGGGCGATCGCCGAAGCGATCGGAGAGGCGCTGGGCGTTCCGGTGCGCAGCATCGCGCCGGAGGACGCCCCGGCGCATTTCGAAACGATCGCGGCCTTTGTCGGCCTGGACAACCCCACGTCCAGCGCCCTGACCCGCCAGACCTTCGGCTGGCGGCCGGAGGGCAACGACCTGCTTGCCGACATTCGCGAAAGCCGGGGTTTTCAATGACCTCGGCGTGCGAGCTTCGAGAGTACACCACCTAGCGCCCGCCGCCGGGGATGACCTCGAAGATCAGGCCGGCGGCGTTGGCGAGGATGAAGTCGCCGTCGCATTGCATCCAGGTGTAGCCGCGCGGCGGCTTGCGCAGGTGGAACTGCTCGTAGTCGACGATCGGCGCCGCCCCGGCGTCCGGCGGCAGGATCTGACCGGGCGACCAGCGGCCGTAGCTCGGCTTGTAAGGGCGGTCGGAACCGCCGGGTCTTGGCGCCGGCGGGGCCGGGCGGGGGTTGGCCTGGGCGAGGTTCGCGCCCTGGTCGTCGGCGGCCAACCCTTGCGCCAATCCAGTGGCCGGCCAGAGCAGCCCGGCGGCGGCGGCGGCCGCCAGCCACACCGATCGTCCAGTTCGGAGGCCGGCAGAATTCAAATCCGCGCTCCTCTGGCGGGGCCTATGCGCGGACGGCCCTGAACCTGGACTGAATACGTCTTGCCGGCGCATTTCGCCTTGCTCCGCGCCCAACGACGCCGCCATGGTTCTACCCTTAACGCCCAAGGGAGCCCGTTCCGTCATGAGCCAGCCCATCGAAGTTCATTATTGGCCGACGCCGAACGGCCACAAGGTCACCATCGCCCTGGAAGAGATGGGCCTGGCCTACACCATCGTGCCGGTGAACATCGGCCGCGGCGACCAGTTCAAACCCGACTTCCTGGCCATCAGCCCGAACAATCGCATGCCGGCGATCATCGATCCGGATGGGCCGGGGGGCGAGCCGATCGCCATCTTCGAATCCGGCGCCATCCTGCAGTATCTCGGCCGCAAGACCGGCCAGTTCTATCCCGCCGACGAGCGCGCCAAGGTGAAGGTGGACGAGTGGGTGCACTGGCAGATGGCCAACCTCGGGCCCAATGCCGGTCAGCGCAATCACTTCCGCAACTATGCGCCGGGCTTCATCCTCGACCAGCGCCAGGTCGCCTATGGCGCCATCCGCTATTCCAACGAGGTCAGCCGGCTGTACGGGGTGCTGGACACCCAGCTGAAAGGCCGCGACTTCATTACCGGAGACTATTCCATCGCCGACATGATGAGCTGGCCCTGGATATTCGCCCGCGACGGCCAGGGCATCATGATCGACGACTTCCCGCACATCAAAGCCTGGCATGCCCGCGTCGGCGATCGCCCGGCCGTGCAGCGCGCGATCGAAGCGGCGAGCCAGGTTCGCACCGGCGGCGGCCTGCAGGCCGGTGGCCGCGACGCCGAAGAGGCGCGCAAGGTCCTGTTCGGCCAACGCGCCCGGGCCTGAGCTGATCTTGCCAAAGCAGCGGGGTGGCCGCGGCAGTTATTTGGCCACGAAAAACACGAACGCGAAGCGTTGATTCAAGCGCCCTGCGGCTTGAGGCGCGCCTGTGGCGCGAACCCCTATTTTCGTGTTTTTCGTGTTTTTCGTGGTCATTCTTTGCTGCGGCGCGTCCGCCTCAGCGTCTCAGAATAGGCACGCTACGCAGCCTGTATCGTCACGTGAAGGATGGATAACGCCGGGCTTAACCATATGTTTATCCGCGGGGTTCTCTCATCGTACTCAGGGCAAGAACGCCTTTCGTCGTGATGGCGAATTCGCCCTTTGAACATTGGGGGTTCAATGATGTTGGCACTTCGGGACACACCCGTCGCGCCCGAACCGGCGGGGCACGACCTGCCGCTGCCAGGGCCAGACTCGTCGGGGGACGAGCTGTTCAAGATGGGGCTTTTGTATTCGACCGGTCAGGGCGGTGCGCCGCTCGACTATGTCTCGGCTCATATGCTGTTCAATCTGGCGGCCATGCGCGGTTCGCTCGAGGCGAAAATCTACCGCAAGGAGATCAGCCAGGAGATGGCCTCGGCCGATGTCGCCGAAGCCCAGCGCGCCGCCCGCGAGTGGCTCAGCCACGGCTGATCGCCGCCGGCGCCGCGCCGACCTGAAGGTGGATCCGCGCAAGCTCGATCAGCGACATCCCTGACGCAAACCGTCAGGGGTCCGTCGTAAAGTCCTCTCCCCAACCGCTGACGGAGGACTTCAAATGCTGGACCACGTCATTGTAACCGTAAGCGATTTTGCGCGCTCGATCGCCTTTTACGAGCAGGCGCTCAAGCCGCTCGGGATCACCGATATTCTGGACTACAGAGGCCGGGATGGTCACCCCGATCTCATGGGCTTCGGAAGCGATGGACGCTTCTTTTTCTGGCTCAAGGAAGGAAGGCCCGATCCGGACGCCGTCCACGTCGGTTTTACCGCTCGAAGTCACGCCGAGGTGAAGGCCTTCTTTGTCGCCGCGATCGCGGCCGGCGGCCGGGAGAAAACCGCGCCGGCGGCCCAACTCCAATATCATGCCGACTATTATGCGACCTGGGTGCTCGACCCCGACGGTCACGACGTCGAGGTCGTGAACAAGACCGGGCGGGTTGATTAGTTGACCCCGGTCAGCAGGGCCGCGCCCGCCGTGTAGTCGAAGCCGAGCTGCACCGGCGACAGGTCGCGGAAATATTGCTGAACGAAGACGCCGGCCTCGCTGACGCTGCTGCGCGGCACATAGACCACGTCGAAGCGCCGCAACGGGACGAGGTCGACCGCCGGATTGCCCGATCCCGCCCGCAGATCCACCGTCCGCAGCATGGCGCGCCCATCGGGGCCGCGGCGGATGATCACCACCTGGCTGCGCCTGGCCGAGGTCTTGAAGCTGCCGGCCATGATCACCGCCTGCAGCGCGTTGATGTCGCCGGGCATGTCGTAGACGCCGGGCTTGTCGACCTCGCCGCCGACGAACACCTTCAGCGGCGCGGCGCGCACCGTCAGCGTCACCTCCGGGCGCAGCAACTGGCTGGCATAGGCGTGGGAGATCAGCCGTTCCGAATCCTGGATGGTGCGGTCGGCGACCATGATCGGGCCGGCGAGGGCGAGGTTCAGCCGCCCGTCCGGCTGGACGGTCAGGGTCTTGTTCAGCTCCGGCGCGGAGGCGACGGCCAGGTCGACCTCGTCGCCCGGATAGAGCCGGTAGGGCGGCTCGGCGTTGGTCCAGGTGGCATAGCCGATATTGGAGAAGTCGGCGCTCGGCCGCGGCGCCGGTGTGAACATCTCCGGGCCGCCGCTCTCGCAGGCCCCGGCGCCCAGGGCCAGGCTGATGACGGCGACGCGAACGGCGAGCGGCAGGGACATCTGGGCTTCCAGCGGGAAAAACAAGCTTCAAGCCGATGGTTAACGGAAATGGGTAACCAAGCGTTAATCGCGCGAGGCGAGGGTCGAGCCCAGGCTTTGGTTTTGGGATTCTCATGTCGGAAAGCGCTTGGGCGCCAGGAAGCGAGACGGCGGCGCCATTCCGGCGGCCGGCGGAGCTGCGCACGCGGCCGCGCTATGAGCCCGGCGATTTCGTGGCGCTGCTCTGGCGCGAGCGCTTCCTGATGCTGGGCGTCTTCCTGGTCGTACTGGCGCTGGGCCTGGCCGTCGCCTTTTCGCTGAAGACCCTCTACGCCGCCCAGTCGAGCCTGCTCGTGCGGCTCAGCCAGGAATATGTCTACGAGCCCAATGCCGGCGACGCCGCCCGCGGCGCGGTGCCGGAGCCCGACCAGGTGCTGTCCTCCGAGGTCGAAATCCTCTCCAGCGCCCAGGTCAAGGAGCGTGTGCTCGACCGCATCGGCCTGGCGCGGGTGTTTCCGGCGCTCGGCCGCGGCTATGACGAGGCCACCCCTGACCAGAGGCGCGAAAAGATCGGCAAGGCCGTTGCGTCCATGGAAAAGAGCCTGAAGGTGGTGACCGCGCCCGGCGCGCCGATCGTGCGGCTGAGCTACGAGCATCCCGACCCGCGGATGGCGGCCCTGGTGCTCAACACCCTGCTCGACGAATACCTGATCTATCGCCGCTCGATCCTGCTCGATCCGACCGCGCCCTTGGAGACGCAGCGCAAGGCGTTCGAGGCCAGGCTGGCCGAGGCCGACGAGGCCTACGAGGCCTTCCTCACCTCGAACAATATCGGCGACTTCGAATCGGAGAAGACGTCGCTGGCCCAGCTGCAGGCCAGCCTGCAGCAGCAGAAATACGCCGCCGACACCCAGCTGCAGGACCGCGAGGGCCGGCTGGGCGCGCTGGCCGCCCAGCAGACCCAGCTGCCGGCGGAGATCGGCCTCTATCGCGACATCGACCACACCGCCCAGGACAAGCTGTCGCAGCTGAAGGTGCAGCGCGAGGACCTGCTGGCCCGCTACCGCCCCGACTCCCAGCCGGTGCACGACCTGGATGTGCAGATCGCCGAACTGCAGCGCGCCGTTGGCGCCGGCGCCGTCCAGGGCGAGGGCTCCAGGCGCGTCGGGGTCAATCCGGTGCTGCAGACCGTGCAGAGCGACACCATCCAGCTGACCGCCGAGGTGGCGGCGCTGAAATCGTCCTCCGACACCCTGGCCGACCAGATCCAGCAGGTCACCGAACGCCAGCTGCGCCTGGGCCAGCTCGAGCCGCGCTATGACGACCTGGCGCGCAATCGCGACGTGCTGACCAGCAATGTCCGCGACTTCACCGTCAAGGAACAGGAAACCCAGGCCGCCGACGCCATCGCCCGGCAGAGCAACGACAATATCGCGGTGGTGCAGCGCGCGGTGATCCCGACCCAGGGCAAGAGCCTGAAGCGGCCGGTCGCCATCCTCAGCCTGCTGATCGCCGCCTTCACCGCCCTTTGCGCCGGCCTGGCGCGCGGCTTCGCGCGGCCGGGTTTCGCCACCTCGGCCAGCGCCGGACGCACGCTGGACCTACCGGTGCTGGCCACCGCGACCCTTAAACCGGCGGGGGTTCGCTGAGGGCTCGTGGCCGCTTGGCGGCCGGGTTGTATGCTAAGGATTGGGCCGCCAAAGGCGCGCGGCGATTCGGGTGATGGTCGATCTAACCTCTGAAATGGCCCAGCTGTGGACGACGCTCGGCGCGCCGTCGGTCGGGCCGGTGCGGGCCATCCAGTTCGTCGCCGCGCGGAGCGGCGAGGGCGCATCGACCGTGGCGCGGGAGTTCGCCCGCTTCGCCGCCCACCGCGCCCGCCGCGCCGTCTGGCTGGTCGATCTCGACCTGATGAACGCGCCGCAGCACCGCGCCATCGCCGCCGACCCGGCGCGCTATGGCGTGCTTGGCCGGCAGAGCGCCGCCTCGCCGGACGGATCGTCGTTCTTCACCGTGCAGCCGCCGACCCGGGCGCCGGACGGCCGGCCCTGGCCAGACGCCCGCTTCCTGGTCGCCCATCCGGTCGGCGGGCCGAAGCTGTGGGTGACCCGCTTCCGGCGCGAGGCGCTGCAGCCCGAACAGACCCCGCATATCCTGGCGTCGGGCGACTATTGGCGCGCGCTGCGGCGCTTCGCCGAACTGGTGGTGGTCGATGCGCCGGCGCTCGACCAGGCGACCACGGCGCTCACCGTCGCGCCGCAGATGGACTTCACCGTGCTGGTGGTGGCGGCGGATTCCGGCAATGCGGCGGCGCCGGCGGCGCTGAAGGAGGCGATCCTGAACGCCGGCGGCCGGGTGGCGGGACTGGTGTTCAACCGCGCCGCCGCCGAGCCGCCCAACTTCCTCAAGGCCATCATTCCGTGACCACCCAGCTTGCTGGGGCGCCGCCGCGACCGACGGCCGCCGCGCACGCGACGACGACGCTCGACATCGCAGCCTGGCTGGCCACGATCGGCATGCTGCTGCTCTACAGCCAGGCCTGGCTGGCGCCGGTGTTCGGCGACACAGTGGATGTGCAGGAAGGCCCCCTGGTCAGGGCGCTCTATATTCCGGCCTATCTGGTCGGCCTCTTCCTGGTGGCCTTGAAGCCGGGCGCCTCGCTGGCGGGGCTGATCCGCCAGCCGTTCCTGATCGCCATCCTCTGCATAGCCGCGGCCTCGACCTTCTGGTCGGTGTCGCCGGACCAGACCTCGCGGCGCGCGGTCGCCGTGGTCCTGACCACGCTCTGCGGCGTCGCCATCGGCGCGCGCTGGCGCTGGCCGGCGCTGGCCGA
>DASYAQ010000319.1:0-2340 GCA_036501225.1 Caulobacteraceae bacterium
TCTACTTCCCGTTCGATCAGTACGTGCTGACCCCGGAAGCGAGCTCGGTGGTGCAGCAGGCGGCCGACTACGCCAAGTCGGGCAACGCCACCACGGTCACCGTGGTCGGCCACACCGACACATCCGGCGGCTTCGCCTACAACATGCGGCTGTCCGAACGCCGCGCCAAGGCCACGGCCGACGCGTTGGTCGGCCAGGGCGTCAACCAGAGCGTCCTGAAGGTCGACTGGAAGGGCAAGACCGACCTCGCCGTCCAGACCCCCGACGGCGTCAAGGAACCGCTCAACCGCCGCTCGACCATCTCGATCAACTTCTGACGACAGTATCCACTCCAAGCGCGGGCCGGTCGCAAGACCGGCCCGTTGCGGAAGCCAGCAGACAGCCTTGCAGGCGGAGCAGTATGCTTAAATCCATCAGCGCCCCTGATCTGAACGATGTCTCGCCCGACCAACCCGCCGACCCCATGCCCGGCGCTCATCGGGAACTGACCGGCCTTCGAGAGGCTCATCTCGGCAATCGCCTTAAGGATCTCCGCACCGCAGCCGGCCTGACCCAGCTGCAATTGGCCGATCGGGCCGGCATCTCGCGCAAGACCGTCAACACTTTGGAGAACAAGGTTCTGACGCCCTCGACAGTGCTCGCCCTCAGACTCTCGCGAGCGCTCGACACCCCTTTTGAGACCCTGTTCTTCCTGGAAGAGTGACGTCCTGGCTCAAGGCCCGGAGCGCGCGCCGTCAGGGTTCGACGACGATCTTGACCTGGCTCTCGGGGTCGGCGAGGGCGGCGAAGGCGGCGGCGACGCCGTCGAGACCGACGGCCTGGGTGATCACCGGCTCGACGTCGATCTTGCCGTCGGCGATCCGGCCGAGGGTGGCGGCGAATTCCTCGGGCGTGTAGCCGAACACGAAGCGGAAATCGATCTGCTTGGTGATGGCGATGAAGGGCTCGATGGTGTCGGGCGTCATGCAGACGCCGGCGACGACGATCTGGGCGCCGTTGGGGGCGGCGTCGAGCAGGCTCTGCAGCACGCCGGGCACGCCGACGCATTCGAAGATGATGGCGCGCCTGACCGTCTGGCCGCTCATCCGGGCCATCATCTGTTCCAGGCCGGTGGCCGCCACGCCCATGTCCGACCATTTGGCGTGCGGCGACTCCACGGCCGGATCGACGACGATGTCGGCGCCCATGCGTTCGGCCATCCTGCGCCGGGCCGGCGAAAAGTCGGCCGCCGCCACCGGGCCATAGCCCCTGGATTTCAGCCCGGCGATCACCGCCAGGCCCACCGGCCCGCAGCCGATCACCAGGGCCGCACTGGGCTCGTCGATGGCCGCGCGGGCGACGGCGTGGGCGCCGACGGCGAACGGCTCGGTCATCGCAGCCTGGCGGTCGGAGAGGCCGTTCGGCACCGCGATCAGCATCGCTTCCGCCAGCAGCATGCGTTCGGAAAAGCCGCCGGGATAGGCATTGGAATAGCCGATCGAGGCCATGCCGGTCGCGGTCGGCAGCACCGGCACGGTGACGACCCGCGTCCCGACCTTCAGCGGCCGCGCCGAGCCGGGGCCATAGTCGAGCACCTCGGCGGAGAATTCGTGGCCGAACACCACGCCCTGGGCCGGGTCCAGCCCGCCACCGATGGCGCCGACCCGCCTGCCCAGCTCGACCATGTGGTCGAGGTGGTGCAGGGCGTGCAGGTCCGAGCCGCAGATGCCGCAGCTCAGCGTCCTGACCAGCACCTGGCCGGCCTGGGGCTCAAGCTCGGCGATCTCCTCGCAGGCCAGCTTGCCGCGCCGCGCCACCACTGCCCGCATGTCGTTCTCTCCCGGATCGTTGGCGCGATAGTCGGCGAGCGCCGCCGCGAAGGAAAGCCCCGTTAGGGCACCGGCCAGATCGCCACGCCGCCGATGGTCACCGCGTCGCGGTCGACCGGCAGGCCGAGGTCGCGCGCCTTGGCCAGGATGGCGGCGGGGTCATTGACGCGGATGTCCATGCCGACGACGCCGGCGCCGTACTGGTCCGTCGCCGGCACGAAGCGGATCAGGCCGGGATCGAGGGTGAACTCCAGCGCCCGGCCGACGCGGGTTGCGCGGCGGTCGAGCAGCATCGACCAGCGCTCGGCGGCGGCCAGCGGGTCGCGGGCCTGGATGGTCACCGAGGCGATGCCGAGGCTGGCAGTGCTCTGGAAGTCGCGCCAGTCCGGGCCGGCCGGCGGCCAGTCGCTCTTCGATTCGCGCCAATCCGCGTCACCCTCGACGGAATCGATCGACAGCAGCACGCCGGCGCAGTCGGCCGGGTGGAAGTGGGTGTAGCGGTAACGACCATCGCGGCTGGTCGCGATGACCC
>DASYAQ010000320.1:0-1815 GCA_036501225.1 Caulobacteraceae bacterium
GCCAGGCCGATCGAGCGCGCCGCGGTGTGGGCGCGGGCCAGGCCGAGGCCGAAGGCGACGCCCTGCACCGCCGTCCCGGCCTCCGGATTGCCGGAGATCGCCTGGCGCGCCGGGGCGCGGACATTGTCGAAATAGAGCTCCCAGGTCTTCCAGCCGAAATAGCCGATCTTGGGGATCGGGCTGCCGGTGCAGCCCTTGGGCAGCTCGCCCTTGGGCTTCTCGACCGAGACCGAGGTCGTGCCGGCGCGGCCGCTTGGCGCGGCCGGGTCATCGATGCGGCAAAGCACGCTGATATAGTCGGCGCCGTCGGCGAAGGTGCACCAGTACTTGGCGCCGGTGATGATCCAGTCGTCGCCGTCGCGGCGCGCGCGGCATTGCACCCCGGACAGGTCTGAGCCCGTCCCCGGCTCCGACAGCGCCGCCGCGCCCAGGTAGCGGCCCTTGGCCATGGCTTCGATCTTGGCCCGCCTGGCCTCGCCCTCGCCCGGCACCGAGCGATAGAAGCTGTTGCCGCGGGCGATGATGCTGGCGGCGCTCATCCAGCCGCGCGCCAGCTCCTCGGCGACCAGGCAGTACTCGAACGCGCCAAGGCCCAGCCCGCCGTATTCCTCCGGGATCAGGATGCCGAAGAAGCCCAGGTCGCCCATCTGTTCGATCAGTTCGGGCGGCATGTCGCCCTTGACCGGGTCCAGCCGGTTGGCGGTCGGCAGCACCACCTCGCGCACGAAGTCGCGGGCCAGGTCGCGGATCATGATCCGCTCCGGGGTCAGGTAGCCGATGGTTTGATCCGTGGACGTCATATCGTCGGCCATGGTGTTCCTCTCAACGTACGCTGTCGGCCAGGATCATCTCCGCGGCCTTTTCGCCGATCATGATCGCCGGTGCATTGGTGTTGCCCGAGGTGATGACGGGCATGATCGAGGCGTCGGCGACGCGAAGCCCCTGAACGCCATGCACCCTGAGCCGCGCATCGACCACCGCCGTCTCGTCGCCGCCCATGCGGCAGGTTCCGACCGGATGATAGACCGGCCCGAGCACGCCGCGCAGGAAGTCCAGCAGCGCTGTGTCATCGGTCGGGAGGGCGTGGGCCTCGCAGAAGCCCTCGGCGCGCATCTTCGCGCCGTTCATGATCTTGCGCCCCAGCCGCACGCCGGCGACCATCACCGCCTGGTCGACCGGGCTTTGCATGTAGTTGGGCTGGATCAGCGGCGCGTCGGCGACGTCCGGCGTCTTCAGGGTGATCGTCCCGCGCGACTCCGGCCTGAGCTGGCAGACCGACATGGTCACGGTCGAGCCGCCGGCCACCTCCAGCCCGCCGCCCTTCACCGCCGCGAAACTCAGCGGCCGGGTGTTGATCTGGATGTCCGGCTGCTCGACGCCGGGCGTCACGCGGGCGAACAGGCTGGTCTGCGAGGTGCCGTTGGTCAGCACCCCGCTGCGCAACAGGACGTAACGCGCCCCTTCGGCATAGGCGCGGACCCCGCGCAGCCGGTGGTTCACCGAATGCCGGCGCGGCGCCTGGTAGACCACCGAGGCGTACATGTGGTCGTGCAGAGTGCGCCCGACGCCCGGCCGGTCGTGCGCGACGTCGATCCCGAGATCGCGCAGGTGCTCGCCAGGGCCGATGCCGGACAGCATCAGCAGCTGCGGTGAATTGATCACCCCGCCGGCCAGGATGACCTCACCGGCGACCGCGGCGGTGCGCCGTTCGCCGCCGCGCCGGTACTGGACTCCCGTCGCGCAGCCAGCCTCGACGATCACCTTCTCGACCTGCGCCTCGGTCAGGATGGCCAGGTTGTGCCGATGCCGGATCGG
>DASYAQ010000321.1:0-5908 GCA_036501225.1 Caulobacteraceae bacterium
GCACCACCTCGTAGGCGCGGGCGCCGGCCAGGCGGGGGTGGGTCGCCAGGTCCAGGTCGGGCGCCTCGACGTCGGGGATGTCTGAGAACACGTGGCGGCTGTTGTAGAGCTTGCCGACCTCGGCGGCGGGCAGGATCTTCAACCGCTTTCGCCCGACCACCTGGGCGATGAGGTTGTTGGTCAGGTCGTAGTGCAGCGAGGTCGCCGTGCCGGCCGGCCCGATCCACATCATGCCGTTGGGATGCCGCATATCGGGGTCGAGGAACTTGCCCAAGGGCCGCATGTCCTCGTGCAGCAGGGCCAGGGTCTCGGCATTCCGCTCCGAATTATAGGCGGTGATATAGGCGTCGTTGCCGGCGCCGGGCCGGCTGATCTCGTCCATGAAGGCGGCGAACGGCGCCTGGCGGCGATGGACGTCCTTCTCCATCTCGAAGCGGGCGTTGGCGGCGCGGCCGCCCTGGTACTCGACCGGCCGGTCGCCCAGCCTGGCCTTCAGGTAGTCGGGCGTCCAGCGGCTCAGCGCCGGCCAGTCGGCCAGCTCGCCGGTCAGGATCACCGGCCGGTTGACCGCGTAATAGCATTCCAGGAATTCCTCGGCGTCGAGGCCGGCGCGCCGCTCGATGCCGACCGCGGCGGGCGCGAGCGCGCGCTGGCGCTCCAGCGTCTCCAGCAACCACTCGCGTTTGGCCAGGGCCAGCCTGAGCGGCGCGGCGTCCTCCGCCGGCTGTTGCGCCGCGACGGGCGTGGCGACGGCGACATCGTCGAGCGGGGCCTTGGGAACCTCGGGCGCGGCCGAGGCGTCGAATCCCTTCAGCCTCAGCTTGGCGCGGTGGTCCTCGACCAGCGCCTGGCCCGAAGCGTCGACGCCGCGGTAATAGTGCTTCTGCCAGCGGTCGGCCGGGGTGGCCGGCGGCTCGACGCGCATCCGCTCCTGGAAGGCGTCCCGCCCGCGGCTCCAGTCCATGAACCGTTCCCGCAGGGCCGGTTCGTCGGCCATCGGCGCCAGTCGGGGCCTGAAGGTCTCGATCGCCGCGCGCTGCACCGGGAAGACGAAGCAGAACGGCTCCATCGCCTCGAAGCGGATCGGCGTATGCGGCCGGGTGAAGCGCCAGTTCATGGTGAAGGTGAAGGGCGACCAGTCGGTCTCCACCACCGCGCTCAAGGGGGCGATGGCGTCCTTCTGCCGGTTCGGCGAGCCGGTGACCCACAGGTTCCAGCCGGGCGGGGTGCGCAGGATGCCCTCGACATGGAAGGTCACGATCCCCTGGCCGAACAGCGACACCGCCATCCGCTCCGGCGTCCCGCCCGGGTCCCGCATGACGCTGACCGCATCGGTGTCGGTCCCGCCGTTCCACACCGCCTCGAAACCGTGCGGGTTCAACACCTCCCAGCCATGCGCGTTGGCGATGTTCAGCGGCAGGCAGCGATAGGCGAAGGCTTCCGGCGTCGCGTCCATCCAGGCCCGCGTCGCCGGCGCCGGGCGGATCAGCGGCGCCCAGCCGGGGTGCAGATAGCAGATGAGGTCTGGAGTCTGCTCGCCCACGCGCCGGATCCGATGGCTGCCGTCAGGGACCCTTCTTAGCAGAATCCGCCTGTGATCACGCCCCGTGACTCTCAGGCCGCCGGCTCCGCCGCGTTGGCGGGCAGCATCCGCCCCAGAACGCCGTCGCGCCGAACGATCAGGTGGAAGGCGACCGCGCCGAGGTGCGCCAGGATCAGGGCGTAGACCGCCCACTGGCCCAGCCCGTGCAGCGTCGCGAACAGCTCCGACAAGCCCTTGTCTTTCGGCAACAGCAACGGCGTCGGGATCAGGTTGAACAGCTTGACGGCGTGGCCGCCATAGCTGCTGGTGAGAAACCCGGTGATCGGCATCCACAGCAGGATGAAGAAGAAAAGCCAGTAGGCCGTCCGCGACAGCGCCCTTTCCCAGGCGGCGATGATGGGCGGGTAGGGCGGCGGCCCGTCGATAAACCGCCAGCCAAGGCGCCAGATCGTCACCAGCAGCACGATCGCGCCCAGGGTCTTGTGCCAGTTGAACAGCGCCTCGCTGAACGGGGTGCCTTGCCTGGCGTTGGTCATCACCCAGGCCAGGGGCAGGATGGCGAACATGCACAGCGCCGTGACCCAGTGCAGGGCCTGGTTGGTGCGGGAATAGCGGAGCTGCATCGCGCGTCCTCGGTGTTGGCGACCGGAAGAAACGCACGAAGAAGCCTCGCCGTTGCCGCCGGGGCTTGCTCTTGCCGGCGCGCCGGAGAAAGCTGCAAGCCTTGTGCGGCGGCGGGTGGTTCATGGCGGCGACGGCGATCGTTGAAGATCGAACGGCGAGCCGCCAGACCCTGACCTATGCGGCGATCATGATCGTGGTCGGGGTCTTCGCCACCAGCCTGGCCCAGCCGCAGGTGCTGGGGCGGCTGCCCTTGCAGAACCTGTTGAAAAACGAGCTGCACGTCGGCCGCTCCGCCAACGCCGCCTTCTTCTTCCTGGCCGGCCTGCCCTGGTACTTCAAGCCGGTCGCCGGCCTGCTCACCGACGCCTTTCCGCTCTTCGGCAGCCGCCGGCGCAGCTACCTGGTGGTCTCGACGGTGCTCGCCGTCGCCGCCTGGGTCGGCCTCTACTACACCCCGCACCAGTATAATCCGCTGCTCTGGACGGTCATCCTGATCAACCTGTTCATGGTCACCGCCAGCGTAGTGATCGGCGGCTACATGGTCGAGACCGCCCAGGCCGTCGCCGGTTCGGGCCGGCTGACCGCGCTGCGCGAGTTCGTCCAGCAGCTCTGCACCATCATCCGCGGGCCGGCCGCCGGCTACCTGGCCTCCATCGCCTTCGGCTGGACCGCGGCGGCCTGTGGCGGCGTGATGTTCCTGCTGGCCCCGGTGACCATCCTCTTCCTGCGCGAGCAGAACCGGCGGATCGACTCGCGCGAGATGCTGGACAACGCCGCCCGGCAGCTGGGCCGGATCGGGGCCGCCGGAACCATGTGGGGGGCGGCCGCCCTGATGGCGCTGTTCTATGTCGCGCCCGGCATCATCACGGCGCTGTTCTACAAGCAGCAGAACGACCTGCACATGAGCCCCCAGGGGCAGGGGACGCTGGCGCTGATCTTCGGGCTCTGCGGCGTGGCGGCGGCGGTGGGCTATGGCTATGCCTGCCGAAGGGTCAATCTGCGCACCCTGCTGATCGTCTGCCTGCTGGCCGCGAGCCTCGGGCGCCTGAGCTATCTGTTCTATTCATCGGTGGGCCGGGCGCACGTCATCGCCGGCATCGACGGCTTCAGCTTCACCCTGGCCGAGCTGGCCTTGATGGACCTGGCGGTGCGCGCCACGCCCGCCGGCAGCGAGGGCCTGGGCTTTTCGCTGTTGATGAGCGTGCGCAACTTCGCCCTGTTCGGCACCGACTGGCTGGGCTCGACCCTGATCGATACTTTCCATTTCAAGTTCAACGCCCTGGTCGCCGCCAGCGCCGCCACCATGCTGGTGACCGTGCCGCTGGTGCTGCTGCTGCCCAGGATGCTGGTGCGCAGGAAGGACGCCGAACTCTACGAGGAGGCCCCGGCGCCCGCCGAGGCGATCCAGGCCTGACGCGCCAAACGCGTCAGGACCCCTGCGGGAGCGGTGGGGCCCCGCCGGGCGGCGACATCGAGGACCCCGGCCGGACAGCCGCCCTCAGCCTCTTCTGGGGGTGCTGGAAGCGTCCGGCCGCCATGCCTATCTGAAGGCCTGGAGCCGCACGCCTTGAGAGGATCCCATGCCTGAAGCCCGGAAAGCCCGCGCCGTCGGGTTCAACCACGTCGCGCTGGAAGTCGGCGATATCGAAGAGGCGCTGGCCTTCTACGGCCGCATCTTCTCCTTCGAGTTGCGCGGCAAGAGCGCCGACATGGCCTTCATCGACCTGGGCGACCAGTTCCTCGCCCTGCAGAAGGGCCGCAAGCAACCGGCCGACGACGGCCGCCACTTCGGCCTGGTCGTCGACGACCGCCAGGCCGTCCGCCAGGCCCTGGCCGAAGCCGGGATCGACATCCTGCCCGGCCCCTTCCTCGACTTCTACGACCCCTGGGGCAACCGCATCGAGATCGTCGCCTATGCCGACATCCAGTTCTCCAAGACGCCGGACGTGCTGCGCGGCATGGGGATGGGGCGCCTCGCCAAGAGCGCCGAGGCGGTGAAGGAGTTGGCCGAGAAGGGGATGGGGCCGGCATAGGCGCGGCTTGCGGCGGCGAGTCGATCGTCCGGGCCCCGCCGGCGCGCCGGTCAGACGATGGAGCCGCCGCCGTCCACCCTCAGCACCTGGCCGGTCGTGTAGCCGCCGCGCATCAGGTAGAGATAGGCCTCGGCGACCTCGGCCGGCTCGGCGCCGCGCGCCAGCGGCAGCCGCGCGGTGAAACGCTTCAAAACCGCTTCGGGCATGGCGCTCGACCGCTCGGTCATCACCAGGCCCGGGCAGACGGCGTTGACCCGCACCGGCGCCAGTTCGACCGCCAGCGCCTGGGTCAGAGACTCGATGGCGCCCAGCATGGCGGTGCTCACCGGCGCGCCCTTCCGGGGCCGATGCGCCAGCATGCCGTCGGTCAGGGTGATGGAGCCGCCCGCGGCGATCTTGCCGCAGCCGTGCTTGACCACCGCGAGCGCGCCCCAGAAACGCACCCCGAACGCGGCCTTCGCCGCCGACAGGTCGAGCTCCGCGAGCGACGCCGCGCCGCCCATGCCGGCCCAGTCGCCGGCGGTGAACACCAGATGGTCGAACCCGCCAAGCCGCTCGAAAAAGCCGGCGACATCGGCTTCGTCGGTGACGTCGAGCGTCGATCCCTCGGCGCCCTTGCCGAGCCGCCCGAGCGCGGCCTCGACACCTGCCGGCTGACTCGAGGCGACGACGACCGCGGCGCCCCGCTGCAAAGCCGCCTCGGCGACGGCGAAGCCGATGCCGGCGGTGCCGCCGACGATGACGACCTTCTTGGCGAGGAGAGGATCGGCAGCCATGATCGTCACCCTTGTCTGTTACGCCGGCACGGCGCTGCGCACGGCTTGGCCGCGCAGGAGTCGGCCCGGGCGGGCCAGGGTGTCCTGGTCGAACCGGCGGGTGAGGACGCCGCCGACCAGGGTGGCGAGGTAGCCGTGCGCGGGCTGCATCAGCCGGGCGCCGCCGGCGGGCAGGTCGTACTGAAAGCGCATGTCGCCCAGGGCGAGGTTGGCGAAGTCGATGACGTTCAGGTCGGCGCGCATGCCCGGCGCGATCAGTCCCCGGTCGGTGAAGCCGAACAGCTCGGCGTTGCGGCGGGTCTGCCGGTTGATCACGTGCGCCAGCGGCAGGGTCGCGCCGCGCTTGCGGTCGCGGGCCCAGTAGGCCAGCTGGTAGGTGGGATTGACCGCATCGAAGATGGCGCCGACATGGGCGCCGCCGTCGGAAAGCCCGACCACCGTCGTGTCGTCGAGCTGCAGTTCGCGCAGGCCCTCCAGCGTGTAGTTGGCGTAGCCGGTGAAGAAGGCGATGGCGAAGTCGCGGCCCTCGCCGCTGACCAGGTGGTCGTAGAGCGCCGCGCGGCCGTCCTCCAGGCCGGACGCCTTGGCCAGGGCCGCGAAGCTCTCCTCGGCCAGCGGCTCGTAGCTGGAATTGGTCATTAGCGGGAAGGTCTGCGCCATCGGGAACGGCACGTTGGGGATCAGCGCCTCCATCGAACCCGGATGCTTCGGCGCGACGTTCACCTCCGCCAGAATCGCGGCCTTCACCGCCGGATCGCGCATCGCCTTGGCCCGCTCGGCCAGCGGCAGGTCGGCCAGCGCCAGATAGGACGGCTTGGCCATGAACGGGTGGTAGGAGCAGAGGCTGAAGACGAAGCCGGTCGGGCGGCTGCCCACCTGCGGGAAGACCCGCGCGCCGTCGCGGGCGCCGTCCTTGACCATGGCCAGGATGC
>DASYAQ010000322.1:0-5263 GCA_036501225.1 Caulobacteraceae bacterium
CTCTATCTGGTCAGCGTCGCCTATGAGGCGAAAGTGGCGAAATAGTCGTCGATCAGGCGGCGATAGACGGCCGTAAGCGCCTGGATGTCGGCGACCGGCGCGCATTCGTCGACCGCGTGCATGGTCGCGCCGACCAGGCCCAGCTCGACCACCGGACAGAGGATGCGGATGAAGCGGGCGTCGGAAATGCCGCCTGCCGTCGACAGTTCGGGGTCGCGGCCCAGCGTCTCCTTCACCGCCCTGGCGCAGAGATCGACAAAGAGGCCGGGCTCGGTGAGGAAGGCCTCGCCGGTCAGCTTGGTGGTGAGTTCGATCCGGCCGGAAAAGTCGGCGTCCTCGGCGTCGCACTCGATCCGCAGCCAGTCGATCAGACCATGGCCGCTGTGCGCCGGGTTGAAGCGGATGTTCAGCCGCGCCGCCGCCCTGGCCGGGATGACATTGGTGGCCGGATTGCCGACGTCGATGGTGGTGACTTCCAGGTTCGAGGGCGGAAAGCCGGCATGGCCGTCGTCCAGCGCCCGCGCCTGCAGCCGGTCCAGCAACCGGATCAGGGGCGCGATCGGATTGGCCGAGCGGTCGGGATAGGCGACGTGGCCCTGCTTGCCCTCGACCGTGATCCAGGCGTTCAGGCTGCCGCGGCGGCCGATCTTCATCTGGTCGCCGAGCACGGCGGCGGACGACGGCTCGCCCAGGACGCAATGGTCGATCCGCTCGCCCTCGGCCTTCAGCGCCTCGACCACGCGGCCGGTCCCCTCGACCGCGTCGCCCTCCTCGTCGCCGGTGATCAGCAGGGACAGCGAGCCGATCGGTTGCGGCGCATCGGTTGCGGCGATGAAGGCGGCGACGGCGCCCTTCATGTCGGCGGCGCCGCGCCCGAACAGCTGGCCGTCGACCACGCGGGCCTCGAACGGGGGATCGCGCCAGGCGTCGATATCGCCCGGCGGCACCACGTCGGTGTGTCCGGCGAAACAGAGGTTCGGCCCGGCCGTTCCCCGCCGCGCATAGAGGTTTTCGATCTCGCCGAACCGCATGCGCCGGCAGGCGAAGCCGAGCTGGCCGAGCGCCGTCTCGACCACGTCCATGGCGCCCGCGTCAGCGGGGGTCACCGACGGGCGGCGGATCAGCGCCTGGGCCAGGGCGACGGGGTCGATGCTCATGGTCCCGCGCTTATCGCGGATGGCCGGGGCCGGCAATCGGGCTTGGCCTTGCGACTGGCGAAACCGCCGCCGCTGATCTACCTATTGGGTCAGCTCATGACCGCAAACGCCCACCATCACGACCATGCCCACGCCGGTCACAGCCATGCCCATCCGCGGGTCGGCGATCCGCGCTATGGGCTGGCGATCGGGCTGAACCTGCTGATCGTGCTGATCGAGGCGGGCGGCGGCTTCTATGCCAATTCGACCGCGCTGGTCGCCGATGCGGGGCACAATCTGTCCGACGTGCTGGGCCTGGTCCTGGCCGGCGGCGCCACTTGGCTGGCCAGTCGGCCGGCCATGGGCAGGCGCACCTACGGTTTCGGCAAGGCGACCGTGCTGGCGGCGGTGGCCAACGGCGTCGTGCTGGTCTTCGTCTCCGGCGCCATCGCCATCGAGGCGGCGCACCGCCTGTTCGCGCCAGAGCCGGTCGGTTCCGTCGTGGTGATGGGGATCGCGGCGGTCGGCGTCGTGGTCAATGGCCTGACCGCGCTGATGTTCCTGCGCGGCCGCGGCGGCGACCTGAACGTGCGCGGCGTCTTCCTGCACATGGCCGGCGACGCGGCCATCTCGGTCGGCGTGATCGTGGCGGCGGGCCTGATCCTGCTCACCGGCCTGACCTGGCTCGATCCGCTGGCCAGCCTGCTGGTGGTCGGCGTCATCGTGGTTGGCGCCTGGGGCCTGCTGCGCGAGGCGATCGACCTGGCGATGGACGCCGCCCCGCCGGGCGCCGACCTGGACAGCATCGAGGCCTTTCTCGCCGGCAGCGCCGGCGTCACCGAGGTGCATGACCTGCACGTCTGGGCGATGAGCACCACCGAGATGGCGCTGACCGCCCATGTCGTGCGCCCCGAGCACGACGGCGACGACGGCTTCCGCGCCGGCCTGGCGCACGCGCTGCAGCACCGGTTCGGCGTGCGCCACGCCACCCTGCAGATCGAGCAGTCGCGCGACGACCACTGCCCGGACTGCTGACGGCCCAACAGGGCGGAAAACCGGCCGCCCTGGCGGTCAGGGGTTGGCGGCGAGCGGGACCGCGCCCTCGGCGACGCCCGGCGGCACGTTGGCGGTGGCGAGCAGCAGCTGGGCCGCATCGGCGTAGCGGCCAAATCCCTGTTGGTTCAGCAGCAACCGCGTGCGCCGCCAGTCGCGTTCGGCCTCGAGCAGCTGATAGGCGCTGACCCCGCCGGCCGCATAGCCCTTGCGCATCATCTCCACCCGGGCGTTGGCGGCGTCGAGCGCGACGGTCTGGTCGGCATAGGACTGGTTGTCATTGGCCAGTGAAGTCAGGATGTCGGCCACCTGCGCGAAGGCGGTCAGCACGGTCTGCTCATAGGCGTCGAGCGCCGCGCGCGCATCGGCCTCGGCCTCCCGCTTCTTCGCCGTCAGTTCGCCGGAGTGGAACAGCGGCGCGGTCAGGCCGGCGCCGAAATTCCAGCCGGTGGAGGCGTAGTTGAACAGGCTTCCTGGGGTGAGCGCGCTCTGCTCGATGCTCGCGGTGAGGTTGATGTTCGGATAGAGATTGGCGGTGGCGACGCCGACGTCGGCGGTCGCCGCATGCAGCTTGGCTTCCGCCTCCAGGATGTCGGGGCGGCTGTGCACCAGTTCGGACGGCACCGCTACCGGCAGCACCGCCGGCAGGGAGCCAGAATTGGCGTCGAAGTCGGGCGGCGCCCATTCGGCCGGCGTCTTGCCGAGCAGAATGGCCATCTGGTGGCGGGCCGCGGCCAGGCGCTGGCGCTGGGCGGGGACGGCCGAGCGATCCTGGGCAAGCTGGCTTTCGGCCTGGGCGACGTCGGCCGCCGAGGCGCCGCCGGCGGCGCGGGCCTTGCGGATCATGTCGAGATCGGACCGGTCGTTGGCGTTGACGTCGTTCAGCGCCTGGATCTGGATATTGGCGTCGGCGATGGTCAGGGCCTGGGCCACCACCTGGCCGGTCAGCGTCAGATAGGCCGCGTCCAGTTCGCGCGCCTTCTCCTCCTCGCTGGCGCGCAGCGATTCGGTGCGGCGCTTCAGGCCGCCGAACAGGTCGAGATTGTAGGAGACCGTGGCGCCGATCGAATAGAGGTTGAACTCCGGGTTGGTCGGGAAGGCCGGGAAACCCTGGATCGGTGTCGAAAAAGCGCCGCCCGAGAAGGCGTTGAGGTTGGCGCGCTCGCGTTCGGCGCCGGCGTTGGCGTCGGCGATCAGACGGCCGTCCTCCGCCTTGACCGCCTGGCGGGAGGCCTCGAGCCGGGCGCGCGCCTGCGCCAGCGTCGGGTTGCCGGCGATGGCCTGGCGGACAAGTTGGTCCAAGGCCGGCGAGTGAAACAGGGTCCACCATTCCGAGACCACCTTGTCGCCGACCGCGGCCTGGGTTGGACCGATATTGGCGTCGTCGCCCGCCATCGAATAGCGGGTGACCGGCGGGGCCGCGGGCGCGTGGAAGTTCGGCCCGACCACGCAGGCGGCGAGCAGGGCGCAAGCCGCGACAGCGGTTACGGCCCGGGCGCGCTTAGTCGACGGCAAGGCTGGGCTCATGGTTTTGGGTCCGAACAGGGCGTTTCATCAGGAAAAGCAGCGGGCCGAGCAGGACGGCCACGAGCAGCATCAGCCTGAAGTCGTCAATATAGGCGACCATGGCCGCCTGGCGGGTGGCCTCGGCGTTCAGGGCGGCGATGCCGGCGGGGTTGCTCAGGCTGTACGGCGCCGAAAGCAGGCGCGTATTGGGATTGTCCGGCGTCAGGCCCTCCATCAGCCGCGAATGCACCACGCTGGTATTGGTGCTGAACAGGGCCTGCATGATGGAGATGCCCGAGCTGGAGCCCAGGTTGCGGACCAGGGTGAAGACCCCGGCGCCTTCCGCCCGATAGACCGGGTTCAAGGTCGCGAAGGCCAGGGTCGACAGCGGCACGAAGATCAGGCCGATGCCCAGGCCCTGGATGACGCCGGTCCACATCACCGGCCAGGAATTCATCCCGAGCGAGAAGCTGGTCATGCCGAACAGGGCGTAGATGGACAGCACCAGGCCCGCGCCGATGATCAGCCGCACATCGATGCGATTGACCAGCTGGCCGACCACGAACATCGAGACGAGACTACCGACGCCCCTGGGCGCGGTGACGATGCCGGTGGTCACCACCGGATAGCCCATCAGGGTCTCCAGCATCGGCGGCAGCAGCGCCAGAGTGGCGAAGAGCAGCATGCCGACGAAGAAGCCGAAGAAGGTCGCGGTGGCGAAGTTGCGGTCCTTGATCAGTTCGCGCGGCAGGAAGGGTCTGCGCGCGGTCAGGGTGTGGACGATGAACAGAAAGAAGGCCAGGCCGGCGATGGTCGCCTCGATCCAGATCTCGGTCGATTCGAACCAGGCCTTGTCCTGGCCGCGGTCGAGGAAGAGCTGGAAGGCCCCGATGGCCAGGCTGAGGAAGCCGAAGCCGAGGAAGTCGAACGGCACCTTGAATTCGTGACGCCGGTCGTGGATGAAGCTCATCACCCCAAGGAAGGCCAGGATCCCGAACGGCAGGTTGATGTAGAAGACCCAGCGCCAGCTGAAGTTCTCGGTGAGCCAGCCGCCGAGCGCCGGCCCTATGATCGGGCCAAGCACGGCGCCCATGCCCCAGATGGCCATGGCCGGCCCCTGTTCCTCGGGCGTGTAGATGTCCAGCAGCACCGCCTGCGACAGCGGGATGAGCGAGGCGCCGAACAGCCCCTGCAGCAGGCGAAAGCCGACGATCTGCGGCAGGCTCTGGGCCGCGCCGCACAGCGCCGAGGCGATGGTGAAACCGGCGATCGAGACCAGGAACACCTGCTTGCGGCCGAACCGGCCGGCCAGCCATCCGCTCAGCGGCGTCATGATCGCGGCGGCGACGATATAGGAGGTCAGAACCCAGGTGATCTCGTCGGCCGAGGCCGAGACCGAGCCCTCCATGTGCGGCAGCGCCACATTGGCGATGGTCGTATCGAGCGACGTCATCACCGTCGCCAACATGACCGAGCTGACGATGAGAGGCCGGTTCAGGCCGGGGCCTGGAGGGCCGTCGCTCATCGCGATGGGCTGCCGAACAGATGCCGCACGTGGCGGGTGTCGA
>DASYAQ010000323.1:0-2454 GCA_036501225.1 Caulobacteraceae bacterium
GCGCTGCTTCAGGCCGACAAAGGTCATCTTGGTCCCGTCGAGATAGTTCTGCGGCCCGGTGATGAAATCGTTGATGTGGGCGAAATCCCAGACCTTCTGCTTCTGGCCGAAAGCCTTCATCGCGTCGGAATAGGCGAAGCCTGGATGGGTGCCGGGCTGGCGGCCGACGACGCCATAGAGGTTCGGGCCGGTCATGTTCGGGCCGCCCTGGTCGAGGTTGTGGCAGGACTGGCACTTGGTCGCCACCTGCTTGCCGGCATTGACGTCGGCCTTGGGCAGTTCCGTGCCCCAGTCGATCGGCAGCTCGGGCGCCGCCGGCGGCCCGCCGGTGTCTTCCGGAGCGATCGTGATCGCATAGCCCGCCTTCGCCGGCGGCTGGTATTCGAAAATGATGTTGGACAGTTCGCCCAGGCCGAATATGGCCAAGCCGGTCGCCAGCACCGCGCCGGCGATCTTGTTGAAGCCTAACTCGTCGCTCATCCCGCTCGTCAGCCCTCTAACGCGTGCGCCCTTCGGCAAGGCCGCGCCCCGCGCCTGTCCTTGCGCTCGCGTCTCTGACACGCTACCGGCCGCCACGCAACCGGCCAAATGGGGCCGGGACGCGCCCGTTCCGCCCTAAGGATCGCATGCATCCTATCGTGCTAATTCCCGCCCGCATGGCGGCATCGCGCCTGCCGGGCAAACCGCTGGCCGACATCGGCGGCCTGCCCCTGATCGTCCGCGTGCTGCGTCAGGCCGAGGCCGCCGGCATAGGCCCCGTCGCGGTCGCCGCCGGCGACGCCGAGATCGTCAGCACCGTCGAGGCGGCCGGCGGCCGCGCGGTGCTGACCGACCCCGACCTGCCGTCGGGATCCGACCGCATCCTGGCGGCGCTGGCCGTGCTCGATCCCGAGCGCCGGCACGACGCGGTGATCAATCTGCAGGGCGACATCCCCTTCCTCGACCCCGTCCTGGTCAGAGCTTGCGCCGATCTGCTGGAGCGGGAGCCCTCCTGCGACATCGCCACCCTGATCGCGCCGGAGGGCTCGCCGGCCGCGCGCACCGACCCCGACTGCCCCAAGGCGATCGTGGCGCTGGCGCCGGGGGCCGCGTCCGGCCGGGCGCTCTATTTCACCCGCTCGACCCTCTATGGCGAGGGGCCGGTCTGGCGGCATATCGGCCTCTACGGCTATCGCCGCGCGGCGCTCGACCGCTTCGCCGCCGCGCCGCCGTCGCCGCTCGAACGGCGCGAAAAGCTCGAACAGCTGCGCGCGCTTGAGCTCGGCCTTTGCATCTGGGCCGCGGTCGCCGAGGCCATGCCGATCGAGGTCAACACGCCGGCCGAGCTTGCCATCGCCCGCGCCCACGCCGAGAAGACCCGATGACCGACCGACCGAAAATCGCTTTCCAGGGCGAGATGGGCGCAAACAGCCACGAGGCGGCGCGCGACTATTTCCCAGCTTACGAACCCCTGGCCTGCGCCACCTTCGAGGACGCCTTCGAGGCGGTGAAGAGCGGCGCTGCGGCGCTCGGCATGATTCCGGTGGAGAACTCCACCGCCGGCCGGGTCGCCGACGTCCACCACCTGTTGCCGAATTCCGGCCTGCGCATCATCGCCGAGCGCTTCAAGCCGATCCGCTTCCACCTGATGGCCAATCCGGGGGTGAGGATCGAGGATGTGCGCACCGTGGCCTCGATGGCCATCGCGCTCGGCCAGTGCCGCAAGGCGTTGCGGCGGCTGGGCGTAACCACCGAGGCCGTCGGCGACACCGCCGGCGCGGCCAAGCGCCTGGCCGAGCATCCCGATCCGACCCGCGCGGCCATCTCGCCGGAGCTGGCGGCGGAGATCTACGGCCTGACCATCCTGATGCGCGACGTCGAGGACGAGCGGCACAACACCACCCGCTTCCTGGTGATGACCGCCGATCCCAACCCGCCGCGGCCGGCCGCCGGCATGGCCTGCGTGACCAGCTTCATCTTCCGGGTCAGGAACCTGCCGGCCGCGCTCTACAAGGCGCTGGGCGGCTTCGCCACCAACGGCGTCAACATGACCAAGCTGGAAAGCTACATGGAGAACGGCGCCTTCACCGCGACCTTCTTCTACGCCGAGGTCGACGGCCAGCCGGAAGACGACCGCCTGGCCCGCGCCTTCGAGGAGCTGGGCTTTTTCTCCGAACGCTTCGAAATCCTCGGCGTCTATCCCGCCGACCCCTATCGGGCAGAGGCGGGGCGGTAGGACCCGCTCAGCCCCGCGAAAGCGTTGCGAAAGCGGGGGCCATGTCAAGCTCGCCAAGGACGCCAAGGGGCAGCGCCAACCTTCTTTACTCTTGGCGCGCTTCGCGTCCTTGGCGTTTGATCTTCTGGCCTCGCCAGAGCGATCGGTTGTCCGCGACAACCGCCCGCTGCCGCGGGAATGAGCGGGTTGGCTACGCCGGCTCGATCTTCGCCGGGCCGCCGAAGATCGCATCGCGTCTT
>DASYAQ010000324.1:0-5577 GCA_036501225.1 Caulobacteraceae bacterium
CCGATGAACCGCGGCGTCGAGATCGATTCCGACGTCGCCGACGACCTCTCCATCAGCCTGATCCAGGACCAGGTCGAGATGGGTGTCGCCGTGCGCATGGCGGTGCTGGCCAGCCTGGCGGCGCGGCTGGGCAACGACTGATGGCCCAGGCCCGCCCCCTCGCCTTCACCGGCGCGCGCCTGGTCGATCCGGCTGCGGGCTATGACGGCCCCGGCTGCCTGATGGTCGCCGACGGGGTCATCGCCGAGGTGGTGCGCCAGCCGACCTATGAGGGTCTGTCGGCCGATGTCGAGGCGGTGGCGTGCAACGGCGCGATGCTGGCGCCGGGCCTGGTCGACATGCGGGTCAAGACCGGCGAGCCGGGCGCGGAGACCAAGGAGACACTGAAATCCGCCGCCCGCGCCGCGGTCGCCGGCGGCGTCACCTCCATCGTCGTGCAGCCGGACACCGACCCGGTGGTCGACGAGCCCTCGGTGGTCGACTTCATCCTGCGCCGCGCGCGCGACATCGGCCTGGCCAAGGTCTATCCGGCTGGGGCGGCGACCAAGGGACTGGAGGGCCGCATCATGGCCGAGATCGGCCTGATGCGCGAGGCGGGCTGCGTCTATATCACCGACGTCGACCGGCCGATCGTCGATTCCCAGGTGATGCGGCGGGTGCTGGTCTATGCCAACGGCTTCGGCGTGCCGGTGTCGCACCAACCCTCCGACCCCTGGCTCTCGACCGGGGCGGCGCACGAGGGCGAGTTCGCCGGCCGCATGGGCCTGGCCGGGATCCCGGCGGCGGCCGAGCGCATCATGCTGGAGCGCGACCTGGCGCTGGCGGAGCTGACCGGCGCCAGCCTGATCGTCGACCAGCTCAGCTCGGCGGCCGCGCTGGAGAGCCTGCAGCGCGCCAGGGATCGCGGCGTCGCCGTCCACGCCACGGTCTCGATCAACCATCTGAGCTTCAACGCGCTCGACATCGGCGACTACCGCACCTTCTACAAGCTGGTCCCGCCGCTGCGCGCCGAGGACGACCGCCAAGCGCTGATCGAGGCGCTGGCGAGCGGCCTGATCGACGTGGTGGTCTCCGCCCACGCCCCCGCCCCGGCTGAGGACAAGCGGCTGCCCTTCGACGAGGCGGCGCCCGGCGCGGTCGGCCTGGAGACCCTGCTGCCGGCCCTGCTCAGCCTCTTCCACGAAGGCCGCGGTTCGCTGGTCGACCTGATGGCCTCGGTCACGTCGAAGCCCGCCCGCCTGCTCGGCCTCGACGCCGGCGCGCTGGCCGCGGGCGCGCCGGCCGATCTGGTGCTCTGCGATATCGGCGGCCCCATCCGCATCGATGCGGACAAGCTCATTTCCAAGTCGAAGAATTCTCCGTTTGACGGCCGCAGCCTGCAGGGCAAGGTGCTGATGACCCTGGTCGACGGGCGGGTCGTGCATCGCGCATGATGTTCGTTGTATTTTACGCCGCTCATCCCCGCGGAGGCGGGGACCCAGGAGTTTTTTTGCTGGAACCACGACGCTTTAGGATAAAAAGCCTGGGTTCCCGCCTTCGCGGGAATGAGCGGTAAGTTTGTATCTGGCGACCCCGCACGGGGCTCGCGGAGAGCGGGGGCTAAATCCAATGGCAATGCCAACGCTGTCTCTTACGCTGATTATCCTGGTCGGTGGCTACTTCCTGGGCTCGATTCCGTTCGGGGTGATCGCGACACGGCTTGGCCGCGCCGGCGACCTGCGCGCCATTGGTTCGGGCAGCATCGGTGCGACCAACGTGCTGCGCACCGGCCGGCGGGACCTGGCCGCAATCACGCTGATCGGCGACGGCGGCAAGGGCGCGGTCGCGGTGCTGGTCGCGCGCCTGGTCGTCTCCCAGGCCCAAGGCCCCGACGCCGGGCTGACCGCCGCGGCCCTGGCCGGCGGCGCGGACTTCGTCGGCCACATCTTTCCGGTCTGGCTGAAGTTTCGCGGCGGCAAGGGCGTTGCGACCTTCTTCGGGGTGCTGCTGGCGGCGGCCTGGCCGGTCGGGCTGCTGGCCGGCGCGACCTGGATCGCCATGGCGGTGCTCTTCCGCATGTCGTCCCTGGGAGGGCTCACCGCGGCGGCGCTCGCCCCGCTGTTCGCCTTCGCGGTGCATGCCGGCTATCCTGTGATCGTGCTGGCGGTGTTCATGGCGGTGCTGATCTTCGTCCGCCACCACGAGAACATCCGGCGACTGCTGCGCGGCGAGGAGCCGAAGATCGGCTTCGGCCGCAAGCCTCCCGAGCCCGATCCGACGCTGGGCCACAACGGTGGTCCGCCCATGGCGGGGGCGTGACGTCGCTCTCCGACGCCGGCCGCCGCGACTGGCTGAGGCTGGCGCGCAGCGAGAACGTCGGTCCGGTCACCTTCGAACAGCTCGTGCGCCGCTATGGCGACGCCAGCAAGGCGCTGGCGGCCCTGCCGGAGCTGTCCCGGCGCGGCGGCCGCGTGGCCTCCCTGCGCATCCCCAGCCCAGCCGAGGCCGATCGGGAGATCGCCGCCGGCGAAGCGCTGGGCGCACGGCTGATCGTGGCCCGCGAACCGGACTTCCCGGCCCTGCTGGCCGCGCTCGACCCGCCGCCGCCGCTCATCTGGGTCCTGGGCAGGGTCGATCTGCTGAACCGCCCCGCCGTCGCCATCGTCGGCGCGCGCATCGCCTCGGCGGCCGGCCAGCGCTTCGCCCGCGGCCTGGCCGGCGATCTCGGCCAGGCCGACCATGTGGTGGTCTCCGGCATGGCCCGCGGCATCGACGGCGCGGCGCACGAGGGCGCGCTGGCCACCGGGACCGTGGCCGTGCTCGGCGGCGGCGTCGACGACATCTACCCGCCGGACCACCGGGCGCTCTATGCCCGGCTGGCCGCCGACGGCTGCGTGGTCTCCGAAAGCCCGCCGGGCGCCAAGGCCCAGGCTCGCGACTTTCCCCGGCGCAACCGGCTGATCTCGGGCCTTTCCCTGGCCGTTGTGGTGGTCGAGGCCGAACTGCGCTCCGGTTCGCTGATCACCGCGCGGCTGGCGGCGGAACAGGGCCGCGAGGTGCTGGCGGTGCCAGGCTCGCCGCTCGACCCGCGCGCCAAGGGGACCAACGACCTGATCCGCCAGGGCGCGGCGCTCTGCGAGGGCGTCGACGACGTGCTGCGGGCGATTTCCGGCCTCTCGTCCATCCGTGAGCCGGAGCGCGGCTTCGGCGATGGCGCCGATCCGGGGCCCGAGGACGAGATCGCGACCTTGCGCGAACGGATCGCCGAACTGCTGTCGCCGACCCCGATCCCGCGCGACGACCTGGTCCGCATCACCGGCGCGCCGCCGGCCATGGTCTATGCCGCCCTGACCGAACTGGCGCTCGCCGGCCGCGCTGAATTGCTGCCCGGCGGCCTGGCTGTGCAGGCCTGAAACCGGCCTGAAACCGGCTTGTAACAAACCCCAAGTTGACACGGGCGGGGTGTCGCCCCCACTTTCCGCGCCCTTGGCTCGCCTCCTCCCCGGCCAGTCCATCCCATGAGATTGCATGAACGTCGTCGTCGTCGAGAGCCCGGCCAAGGCTAAAACCATCAACAAATACCTGGGCTCCGGCTACACCGTGCTGGCCAGCTATGGGCACGTGCGCGACCTGCCGTCGAAGGACGGCTCGGTGAAGCCGGACGACGATTTCGAGATGCTGTGGGAGGTCGACCCGAAGTCGGCCAAGCGGCTTTCCGACATCGCCCAGGCCATGAAGGGCGCCGATAAGCTGATCCTGGCCACCGACCCGGACCGCGAGGGCGAGGCGATCAGCTGGCACGTGCTGCAGGTCCTGAACAACCGCAAGGCGGTCAAGGGCGCCGAGGTGCAGCGGGTGGTGTTCAACGCCATCACCAAGTCCGCCGTCACCGAGGCGATGAAGCATCCGCGCGACATCGACATGGAGCTGGTCGACGCCTATCTGGCCCGCCGCGCGCTCGACTACCTGGTCGGCTTCACCCTGTCGCCGGTGCTCTGGCGCAAGCTGCCGGGGGCCCGTTCCGCCGGCCGGGTGCAGTCGGTGGCGCTGCGCCTGGTGGTCGACCGCGAGTTGGAGATCGAGCGCTTCAAGGTCGAGGAATACTGGACGGTCGAGGCCGACGTCACCGCCGGCTCCGATCCCTTCGCCGCGCGCCTGGTCAAGCACCAGGGCAAGCGGCTGGCCAAGTTCGACCTGCCCAACGAAGCGGCCGCCGACGCCGCCAAGGCCGCCGTGCAGGCCGCGACCTTCACCGTCACCGCGGTCGAGAAGAAGCCGGCCCGGCGCAATCCCGCCCCGCCCTTCACCACCTCGACCTTGCAGCAGGAAGCGGCGCGCAAGCTCGGCTTCTCCGCCCAGCGCACCATGCAGGCGGCCCAGCGGCTCTATGAGGGCATCGACATTGGCGGCGAGACCGTGGGCCTGATCACCTATATGCGCACCGACGGCGTCGCCTCGGCGCCCGAGGCGCTGGACGAGGCCCGTGGCGTCATCAAGGGGCTTTACGGCGCCAGCTACGTTCCTGAGAGCGCCCGCATCTACAGGGTCAAGGCCAAGAACGCCCAGGAAGCGCACGAGGCGATCCGCCCGACCAGCCTCGACCGCAACCCGGGCTCGCTGCGGCTGGAGCCCGACCTGGGGCGGCTCTACGAACTGATCTGGAAGCGGATGATCGCCTCGCAGATGGAGGCCGCGCGCGTCGAGCGGACCACGATCGACCTGGACAGCGCCGACGGCCGCACGGGCTTGCGCGCCACCGGCCAGGTCATCCTCTTCGACGGCTACCTCAAGGTCTATGAGGAAGGCCGCGATGCCCCTGAAACGTCAGGCGTTTCTGGTTCTGCTCAAGATGGGGACGACGAAGACGGCGGCCGCCTGCCGCAGGTGAGCCAGGGCGCCGACGCGCGGGTGCAGGCCGCCCGCGCCGACCAGCATTTCACCGAGCCGCCGCCGCGCTATTCCGAAGCCTCGCTGGTCAGGAAGCTGGAGGAGCTCGGCATCGGCCGGCCCTCGACCTACGCCTCGATCCTGACCGTCCTGCGCGACCGCGACTATGTGCGCATGGAGAAGAACCGCTTCGTGCCGGAAGACAAAGGCCGGCTGGTCACCGCCTTTTTGGAGGAGTTCTTCCGCCGCTACGTCGAATACGACTTCACCGCCGACCTGGAGGGCAAGCTCGACCAGGTCTCGGCCGGCGACCTCGACTGGAAAGCGCTGCTGCGCGACTTCTGGAAGGATTTCCACACCGCCGTCGGCGAGATCGGGACGTTGCGCACCACCGCCGTGCTCGACGCCCTGAACGAGTCGCTCGGGCCGCACATCTTCCCCGACAAGGGCGACGGCGCCGACCCCCGCCTCTGCCCCACCTGCGGCGTCGGGCGGCTGTCCTTGAAGACCGGCCGCTACGGCGCCTTCATCGGCTGCTCCAACTATCCGGAATGCCGCCACACCCGGCCGATCGCGGCCTCCGAGGGCGAGGCGGCGAACGGCGGCGGCGACCGCGAACTGGGCGTCGATCCGGAAACCGGCCAGGTCGTCTGGCTGAAGGCCGGCCGCTTCGGCCCCTATGTGGAGAGCGCCAACGGCGACAAGCCCAGG
>DASYAQ010000325.1:0-13873 GCA_036501225.1 Caulobacteraceae bacterium
GCCGACGCCGCCCAGCTGCGCCTTGGTGGCGATCTGGCCGCCGGCGACGCCGACGAAGACCGTGGTGAGCCCGGTCAGGGCGTCGGTCCCCACCACGCCGGTCGAGAGGTCGATCACCCCGGCATTGGCCAGCACGATCGGGCCGCCGGTCAGGGTGAAGGTCGACGGCGCGCCGTCTGAGCCGACCTGGGTGGTGCCGACATTGGTGTAGCTGTTCTTGGTGGTGGTCCCGAACTGGAAGGTGGTGGCGCCCACCGTCTGGATCAGGCCGTTGCCGCCGGGGCCGCCGGTGGTGACCGTATCGCTGGCCACCGTCGCGTTGCCGGCCCCGAGCGCGCCATTGCCGAACTTCGACGTGCCGCTGGTCAGCCACACGCCGTTGCCGGTGACGTTCACCGTGGTGTTGGAGATGTTGGCCGGCACGGTGGCGTTGCCGGCGAAGCCGGTGCCGATCACCCGCGAGAAGTCGACGTCGCCGATCAGGTGGCCGGCGTCGTTGACCACGACGCTGCCGATGGTGACGTTGCCCGGCGCGGGCGCAATCGCCAGGCCGGTCAGAGACGGGGTCGTCGCATTGCCGACCAGGTCGGTGGCCACAGTGCCCGCCGCGCCGATGTTGACCGTCGTGGTGGTGTTGGCGGTGCGGTTGAGGAACTGGACCGACGGCAGGGTGGCATTGCCGATGCCGCTGGTTGTGCCGCCGTTGACCGAGATGGCGGTGTTGCCACCTGCTCGGGTGTTGATCGCGACGCCGGTCGTGCTGTTGACGTTGCCGGCGGTGGTGACGCCCACCCCGCCGCTGGCGTCGGCGAAGATGCCGTCGCCGCCGGTGACCTTGATCGCCGTCGAGCCGATCTTGATGGAGACGTTGTCGGCCGTGGCGTTGCCACCAAGGGCCTCGGCCGTGATGCCGGTATTGTCGGCCAGCGTGGTGTTGCCGACCACCGTGATGCCGGTGGTGTTCGCCGCGGTATTGCCAATGTTGACCGTGGCGTTGCCGGCGGTGGCGTCCGCCAGGACGCCGGTCAGCGCGGTCGAGCCCGTCACGTTGATCGAGGCGCCGTTGCCGGCGTTTACGCTGGCGGTCGAGCCAAGAGCCACGATGCCGGCGAGGGTGTTATTGCCCGTCACGTTGATGGTGGTGGAGTTGCCGGTGTTCACGGTGGCGGAGGCGATGCCAAGAGCCAGGACGCCCGCCGAGTCGCTGGTGGTCGTGTTGCCGCCGCCGATGTTGATGGTGTTGCTGTCGCCGAGCGTGCTGACCGCGACGTTGCCGATCGTTCCGACGCCGATCGCCAAGGTCCCGCCGAGCTTATCGACGTTGACCGTGCGGCCGGTGTTGGTGGTCACCGTGGCCGTGCCGGCGGGGGCGAGGGCGCCGATGCCGACGTTGAAGGTGGTCCCATTGCCCTGCACGGAGACGGCGCCGCCCGGTGCGCCGGTCATGTTGACGCTGGCCACGCTGCCCGCGCCGCTCCCAAAGGAAACCGCGGCGACCCCGACGCTGCCGCTGGCGGCATTGTTGACGGTGACGTTGCCGGCATCGGTGGAGACGATCATGGCCGTCCGGTTGCCGACGCCGCCGAGTTGCTCGGCGAGGACGCCGTTGCCGCCCTTGTCGGTGACCGAATAGGGCGTGACCGTTGTGACGTTGCCCGCCGTCGTCGTCGTATTGCCGAGGGTGACCAGCACCGCGCCGCTGCCGGTCGCGATCGAGCGGACGCCGCTGCCCGCGCCGGCCACGACATTGCCGCCGACCGAGACGGTGTTGTTGCCGTTCACCGTCGAGGTGAAGATGCCGTTGCTGGCCAGGCCGGTCACATTGGCGATGGTGATGACATTGACCGTGCCGGCGCCCGTGGTCCTGGCGTCGATGCCGGCGATGTTGCCGGTGATGACCTCGCCTGGAATGGCGTTGCCGGTAATGATCGCCACATTGCCGCCGGTGCTGTGGACGGTGACGGCGTTGGAGCCTTGGGTGGTGACGATGTTCTGGCCGGCGTTGGTGGCGTTGCCGAGCACCAGGGTGAGGTTGGCCGCGCCGCCGCCGGTGTCGTTGAGCAGGACGCCGCCGCCGGCGACCGTTCCGGGGCCGTTGAGGTTCACCGACAGGTTGCCACCGACGGTTGTCTCGGAATAACCGATGCCGGTCGGGAAGCTGCCGACGCAGGTTTCCGTGGCCGGGCCGACCGCCGCCGTCGCCGGCGGCGCGCCGGGCGCCGTGGTGCATTGGGCCAACGCCGCGCCGGGCGTCAGGACGATCGCCCCAACAACCCCGCCGAACCCGGCAAGCGCCGTCGTGGCGAACATGCTGGTGGCGAGGAGCGAAGCGCGGCTGCGGTTGAACGAACGACTGATGAGCGACATTGAGTTTCCTCAGAGTTTCTTGAAAGCGCGAACGCGCACTGTTTCGCCGGTGATGCCGGTTATCGCCATCGTCTAGGGTCAGCCTGACCGTCCGTCCAGAAAGTGAACGGCGTTTACTCACCAATTACGGGCCGCCGCGCACGGACTTGTGCGAGCTGTTGCCAAATGAGCACAGGCCCCGTCAGAGGCATTCGGGCCAAGAGCCTGAATTCGAATACGAAAAGGTGAAGCTTGAATCCATGGCGACGACGCCGTGGAACCACCTCGTGCAGCGCGATTTTTGCCCGCGCTGCACGCGCTGGTGGAGTGGCGCGGGGGCGCTGATTCGGCGGCCGGCGTGCCGCCCCTCAGCCCATCTTCGCCGCCAGGGCCGTGGCCGCCAGCTCCAGGCGGCGGAGCAGGCCGTGAGCAGTCTCCAGTTCGGGCGGGCTGAAGGCTTCCAGCAGCCGCGCCTCATAGGCCAGGGCCGACGGCGCGACCTCGGCGTAGAGCGCCTGGCCCTCGCCGGTCAGGCCCAGCCGGTGGGAGCGGCCGTCGGCCGCGTTGGGGCTGCGCGAGATCAGTTTCCGCTCGCCGAGCGCGGTCGCCGCGCGGCTGACGGTGACCTTGTCCATGCGGGTGCGCGCGCAGAGCGCCTGCTGGGTCGACGGGCCGTCCTCGCCAAGCACGGCGACCAGCCGCCATTGTGGCACGGTCAGGCCGAACCGGGCGTGATAGGCGCCGGCGATCAGGTCCGAGACCGCATTGGCGGCGACCGAAAGCCGATAGGGCAGGTAGTCGTCCAGGGTCAGGCCGGCCGCCGGCCGCTTCATGGGGCGGCGGTCTTCCAGCTGTCGACGTAAGCCGTGTTTTCGACCGAGGCCGCGCCCGGCCCGACGTCCAGCGGGTCGCGGGCGTCGATCATCACCGCATATTCGTCGGTCTCAGGCTTCGGCTGCACCAGCATCCGCGACAGCGCCTTGGGATGCGGGCCGTGAGTGAATCCCGAGGGATGGAAGGTCATCATCCCGGCCTGGATATGGTCGCGGCTGAAGAAGTCGCCTTCGTGGTAGAAGATGACCTCGTCATAGTCGTCATTATTGTGGAAAAACGGCACCTTGATCGCGCCGGGATCGGTCTCGAACGGCCGCGGCGCGAAGGTGCAGACCACGAACCGGTCGGTGACGAAGGTGGTGTGGGCCGAGGGCGGCAGGTGGTAGCGGGCGCTGACCACCGGGCGAATGTCGCGGACGTTCAACCGCACCGGCGCGAGGTCGCCGTGCCAGCCGACCGCGTCCAGCGGATTATAGGGAAAGGTCGCCACCGAGACCTGGCCGCGCTTCTTGATCTCGACGCGGAAATCGCCCGCCAGCTCCTGGTGCGCCCGGAAGGCCTCGTCCATGACCGGGGTGTCCAGCATGGCCGGATCGAACACCGCGTGGGCGCCGAGCGTGCCCCGGTCGGGCAGGCTGAAATGGGCGTTGGTCGCCTCGATGACCAGGGCCGCGGTCGGTGCGGCCGGCGCGAGGCGCCACATGGTCCCGCGCGGCAGATAGAGATAGTCGCCGGCGACGTAGACCAGCCGGCCGTAGTCGCAGAACAGTTCGCCCGCGCCCTGGTGTACGAAGACCAGCAGGTCGCCGTCGGCGTCGCGGGCCAGGGCCGGCATGGGTTGGACGAGTTTCCAGAAGCGCATCTCGCAGGCGGCGTTGCCGAGCACCAGCGGTGCGTCCCAGGGCGCCTCGGCGGGCGCGTTCAGCGCCGCCAGATCGAAGGCCCGCGGCCGAAGCGGGCCTTCGAAGGCGCGCCAGCCGGTCGGCGGTCGGCGGTGGTAGAAGAAGGCGGCGGGGCCGAAAAAGCCCTCCTTGGAGACCTCGCGCTCATAGGTTCCGTCCGGCAGGTCGGCATGGGCCTGGCGCGAATGGCGGCCTTGCGCGCCGCGCACCGGAATCCAGTTCTTCTTGGCCATGGCCTTAGCCTCAGGGTTTCGCCGCGACGCCGGGCAACACGCCGCGGCGGACCTGGTCGGCCTCGATCGATTCGAACAGGGCTTTGAAATTACCCTCGCCGAAGCCCTCGTTGCCGCGCCGCTCGATCAGCTCGAAGAAGATCGGCCCGATCATGTTCTCGGTGAAGATCTGCAACAGCAGGCCCTGGCCCTCGGCCGGGGCGCCGTCGATGAGGATGCGGTCGGCCTGCAGGCGTTGCAGGTCCTGACCGTGGCCGGGCAGCCGGGCGTCGAGCTGTTCGTAATAGGTGGTCGGCGTGTCCTGGAAGACGACGCCGCGGGCGCGCATGGCCTCGACCGTGGCGAAGATGTCGTTCGTGGCGAAGGCCAGATGCTGGATGCCCTCGCCGCCATAGTCCTTGAGGAATTCCTCGATCTGGCTGTTGTCGTCGCGGCTCTCGTTCAGCGGGATGCGAATCTTGCCGTCCGGGCTGGTCATGGCCTTGGACAGCAGGCCGGTCTGCTGGCCCTCGATATCGAAATGGCGGATTTCGCGGAAGTTGAAGATCTGCTCGTAGAAGTCGGCCCATCTGGCCATCTGGCCGCGATGGACATTGTGGGTGAGATGGTCGAGGGCTCTCAGGCCCAGATCGTTGGCCGGCATGGCCGCCAGCGCGCCCTCGATCGGCAGGAAGTCGACATCGTAGATCTCGCGCGCGCCGTAACGGTCGACCAGATAGAGGTTCGAGCCGCCGATCCCCTCGATCGCCGGGATGTTCAGCTCCATCGGCCCCAGCGGCCCATGCACCGCCTTGGCGCCGCGCTCCACCGCCAGCGCCAGCGCCCTGGCCGCGTCCTTGACCCGGAAGGCCATGGCGTTGGCGGACGGGCCGTGGGCGGCGCGGAAGGCGGCCGGCTGGCCCGACGGCTCCATGTTGAGGATCAGGTTGATGTCGCCCTGGCGCAGGTGCAGCACATTCTTCGACCGGTGCCGGCCAAGCACGGTGAAGCCCATCAGCTCGAACAGCGATTTCAGCCGGTCCGGCTCGGGGGCGGTGAATTCGACGAACTCGAAGCCGTCGGTGCCAAGCGGATTGTCCAACAGCATGACGCGTCCTCCTCAACCGGCATAAACTAGGGCCGAGGCGATTTAGTTTCAAATGAAACCTTTTGCCCGCACGGCCGTGCAAATCGGCCTATATTGTCTGGATGGACCATCCCGCGGCCTCGTCTCCGTCCCAGCCACCGCCCGGCGCGGCGGCTGACTGGACCATTCCCCAGGCCTGGGCGGACTATTCCGCCGCCGAGCATGCGATGTGGGACCAGCTGTTCGCGCGGCAGACCGACATCCTCGGCGACCGCGCGGCCCCGGCCTTGCTGCACGGCCTGGACGTGCTCAGGCTCTCCAACGGCGGCATTCCGGACTTCGCCGAACTCTCCGAGCGTCTGAACGCCCTGACCGGTTGGACCGTGGCGGCCGTTCCCGGCCTGGTTCCGGACGAGGTCTTTTTTCGCCACCTGGCCAACCGCACCTTTGTGGCCGGCCGCTTCATCCGCACACCCGACCAGATCGACTATCTGCCCGAGCCGGACGTCTTCCACGATGTCTTCGGCCACGTGCCGCTGCTGTCCGACCCGGTGTTCGCCGACTTCATGCAGGCCTATGGCGAGGGCGGGCTTCGCTCCATCGAGTTCGGCGCGCTGCAGCGGCTGGCCAGGCTCTATTGGTATACGGTCGAATTCGGCCTGATCCGCGACGGGGCGGGCCTGAAACTCTACGGCGCCGGCATCGTCTCCAGCCACGCCGAGTCCATCTTCGCCCTCGACGACCCCTCCCCCAACCGCATCGGCTTCGACTTGCTCCGGGTGATGCGCAGCCGCTATCGCATCGACGACTTTCAGCGCACCTATTTCGTCATCGACAGCTTCCAGAATCTGTTGCGCCAGACGCTGGACACCGACTTCGCGCCGCTCTACCGCGAACTGGACGCAATGCCCGACCTCGCGCCGGAGGCGGTGCTGGACTCAGACCGCATCATCCATCGCGGAACCCAGGCCTATGCGAGCGCGCCAGACGCGCCGGGACCCTAGATCACGATGATTTTGGATTGAATCAATCCAAAATCATAAACGTGATCGATCACTAAGAGTTAGAGCGGGTTGCGGGCGGAAAACCGCTTCACACTTTTCCGTAGGCCCGCTCTAGGCGGCCGGCTGACCGGCAAGCGCCGCGGTTTCCGCGGCCGGCGTATGGCTAAGCGCAAACTCGATTCCGGCGAGCAGCCGCTCGGGCGTGATCGGCTTGGCGATGTGATGGTTGGCGCCGGCTTCGGCCGCCAGGGCGAGGTGCTCGTCCATGGCGTTGGCGGTGAACATGGCGATCGGCGTCGCCGGGCATCCCGCCCTGGCTTCGAGGTCGCGGATGGCGCGGGTGGCGGCGAGGCCGTCCATCACCGGCATCTGCATGTCCATCAGGATCAGGTCGAACAGACCGGGCCGGAAGATGTCGACCGCCTCGCGGCCGTTGTCGACGGTGGTCAGGGCGATGCCCGTCGGCTCGAGGATCAGCTGCACGACCCGCTGGTTGGTCGGATGGTCCTCCGCCAGCAGGACGCGGATCTTGCCCAGATGCTCGGTCGAGGCCGCCGGCTCCTCGCCGCGCTCGGCCTCGCTGGCCAGGCGGGCGCGATAGGCGGCGATCGACATCGTCCGCTTCATCGGGATCTCGACGGTAAAGGTGCTGCCCTCGCCGGGCTGCGACCGGGCCGCGATCTTTCCGCCCATCAGGTCGGTGAGCTGCTTGCAGATGGCTAGCCCAAGGCCGGTGCCGCCGAACTGGCGCGAGATCGATCCGTCCGCCTGGACAAAACGGCTGAACAGCCGCTCGGCGGTCTGGGCGTCGAACCCGATTCCGGTGTCGGTGACCTCGACCCGCACCAGGGTCAGGTCGCCCTCCGTGCTCGGATCGACCGCCTCGACGCGGACCTTGACCGCGCCGGAAGAGGTGAACTTGATCGCATTGGAGGCCAGGTTGGAGATGATCTGCTTCAGGCGGACCGCGTCGCCCTCGAACATCCCTTCCGCCGAGGCGGCGTAATCGACCTGGAACGTCAGGCCCTTTTCGTCGGTGCGCGGGCGCATCAGTTCGGTGGCGGCCTCGATCTCGCGGCGCAGATCCAGCGGCGCGATCTGCAGCTGGAAATTACCCGCCTCGATCTTGGCCTGGTCCAGGATGTCGGACAGAATCTGTTCGAGCATGTGGCCGGAGGACTCGATCAGGGTCAGCATCTCGCGCTGGTCCGGCGACAGCTTGGTCGCCGAGAGCGCGCCGGCGACCCCGATCACGCCGTTCAGCGGCGTGCGGATCTCGTGGCTCATATTGGCGACAAAGACGCTCTTGGCGCTGTTGGCGCTCTCGGCCAGGTCGCGCGCGGCCTCCAGCTGGTGCTCCAGCGCCTTGCGCGCCGTCAGGTCGATGGTGGTGCCGACGATCTTCCAGGGCCGCCCGGCCTCGGTGCGCGAAACTAGATGCGCGCGCGACAGCACCCACTTGTAGGCCCCGTCCTTGCACCGCATCCGCTGTTCCACCGCCGTGTGCGCGATCTCGCCCCGGAAGTGGGCGGCGAAGTCCTGCTCGACCTTGGAGACATCGTCCGGGTGGACGAAGGCGCGCCAGTCGGTGATTGGCGATTGCACTTCGTCCGACCCATAGCCCAGCATCGTCAGCCAGGTCGGGCTGAAGTGGAACTCACCGGTTGTGAGGTCGGATTCGAAGAGCCCATCGCCGGAGGCTTCGATGGCGATCGAGAGCTTTCGCTCGACGTCGGCGAACGCGACCTGACGATCGGCCAGCTGAGCCAAAAGCACGCCGTGATCGAGCGAGAAGCGCCGCGAGGCCAGACCGGCCAGCCCGAACAGCACCGGTATGACCGCCGACTTCCAGCTGGGGCCATAGGCCATCCACGGTCCGAGGATCGACACCGCGGCCACCGGGAACAGGGTCGCCAGCATCAGTTGCCGGCTGGAGCTGGCGAAGACGAAGACGTTCAGCACCGTCCCGCCGATCCAGGTCGCTGCGATGGCCACGCCCACCGGCGAGCCGTTGACCAGGCAGAGGAAGGCGACGCCCTGGAAAATAGCCGCACCGACCAGGTTGCAGAGCGCGTAGGCGACCGAGGCGTGATCTTCCGGCAGCCGCAAAACGGCGCGATCGAGCATGGGCGTGAGGGCCAGTTCCCACACGAGGATGGTCGCGATCCAGGCGGCGGCCTGGGTCCACGGCAGGACGAAGAGCGACAGCCCCGCATAGACCACCGCGAAGGCGATCCGGTCGAACAGGCCGTGCCAGGCGATTTCGATCGCCGTGCGGACGTCAAAAGCCGCCGCGATCACGGGCGGTTCCGCTCTGGGGTGGGATGGCGCCATGGGTCTTCCGCTACGAACCAGTGCGGACAGGATAGGCGCACACCACTTTGAAGTGAGTTAACGGCCTCGGCGTTCGGTTGTCGCCGGCAAAAGCCTGGCGGAGCCGAGCGGAATCGAACCGCTGACCTCCTCACAGGAGGTACTAAATCGATCCGAGGGTGGGAAATTAAATGCAGCGTCACCGCAACTCCGGTGTATGAAGTCTGCTCACCACCTTGGCGAGCAATCCATCCGCTGTGGCGAAGTGTGATATGTCAGCCTTGAGCTTCCAGGAGCGACAGAAGAACTATGCCCGCGTCGCTGGCGCGGCGTTGCTGACGATTATTCTCAGCGGCGCGCTAAGCAACCATTTGGTCGTCTGGAGCGACGCCGAGGCGACCGCTCGCAATCTGATCGTGCACGAACGGCAGTTCAGGATCGGCCTTGCCGGCGAATTGCTGATGCTCAACGCCGATATCGTATTGGCGCTGGCATTCTACATGCTGCTCAAACCGGTTGGGACCGGACTTGCCCTGCTCGGCGCATTCTGGCGTCTGGCCAATGCCTTCCTAATCGCAGCGGGCGTGATTGCGGGCGTAGTCGCAGTGGATGTCCTCACCGACCCACACCTCTCGGCTGCTCTCGCCACCTTCAGCGCCGGCCAGCGCCCGGCGCTGGTCTTGCTTTTCCTCGATCTGCATGTGACTGCCATGACGGTCGGCCTCTTGCCCTTCAGCCTCGGCGCCGCCACCCATAGCTGGCTGCTATGGCGCTCGCGCTATATCCCGCGTGTTCTATCCGGTGCGTATTTCGTCGCCGCAGCCGTGCTGTTCGCGGGCGCCGGGGCCATCCTCCTGCTTCCCCGTCTCGACGCCGTAATCGATCCCTGGTTCATCTTGCCGGACTTCGCGGTCGAATTGCTGGCGGCGTTGTGGCTGCTGATCCGAGCCGTCCGGATTTCTGACCCGCAGCCCGAGGGCGCGGCATAGCTGGGGCGGGCATGGCCGGAATAGGGGTACAGCAGCACCAAACCCTCAGTCGCGGCGAAACCTCGCCAGCGCATTGCGGGGGGCCACGGTCTTTCTGCGCACTGGGGGTGTGATTATCCACTGCTTATCCACCAACGCCTTCGAATAGAATATCTCGACCGGCCGGGGACGAAACCCAGTGAATTCAAGGCCCTGGTGGAGCCGAGCGGAATCGAACCGCTGACCTCCTCATTGCGAACGAGGCGCTCTACCAACTGAGCTACGGCCCCTTTTGGGAGCGCGGCACATAAGGGCCGCCCGCCCGGGCTGTCAAGGCGACGGCCCGCAGCCGCACCGCAGCCGCAACGGCCTCCCGTGCGTTATGTCCTGAGCCCGCCGCTTCGCCTTGCCCAGGTGCGAATGGCCGCGCTAGATGCCGCATGGTTCAGATAAGGCTCGCCCCCGGATGATCATCCCGCTGCTCTGGCTCTTCAACACCCTGATCACCCTCTACATCTGGGTGATCATCGCCATGGTGATCATGAGCTGGCTGACCGCCTTCAACGTGCTCAATCCGCGCAGCCCGTTCGTGAACCAGGTGGACCGGGCGCTCTACGCCATCACCAATCCGCTGATGGGCCCGGTGCGGCGGATCATTCCGTCGATCGGCGGCCTCGACATCAGCCCGATCCTGGTGGTGCTGCTGCTCGAATTCATCCGCCGGCTGGTCAACAGCCTGGTCCTCGGCGGCGGCCTGATGGGCCTCTGATCCTACCCCTACGGGGGAGGATTTAGCGCCTCGCGCAGCAGGTCCGCGATCACCACGGCGATCTCGGCCTGGCCGGCGGTGTCGGCGATCAGGTCCTGGCGCGTCTCCAGTTCCAGATAGTCCAGACCGCGCGCGTCGGCGTGCAGCGGGATGGTGTTGTCGATCTGGTCCATGGAATAGGGCTGGTTGTCGCCGGCCTGGTCGCCGAACGCCTGGCGCAGCACGGCCAGTACGCGGCTGGAAAACGCCGAATCGCCGCGATGCAGGACCCCGAACCGCCAGGGCCGCACGTGGCCCTGGAAGACCGGCGTGAAACTGTGCAGCGAGACTAGCAGGGTCGGTCGGCCGAGCCGCTGCCGGTCGTCGAGCGCCTGGGAAATCCGCTGCTGATAGGGGGCGTAGACCTCGTCGCGGCGCGCGGCGAGATCGGCGGCGCTCAGGCCCAGATTGCCGGGAATGGGCTGACCGTCGCTCACCTCGGGGGTCGAGTCCATGGCGCCGGGGACGCGATTGCAGTCGATCACCAGCCGCGAATAGGCTTGGCGGATGAAGGGAGCGTCGAGGGCGGCGGCCAGGCGCTCGCCCAGCGCCGCCACCCCGATATCCCAGGCGATATGCCGCAGATGCGCCTCCGGCGGCAGGCCGAGATCGCCCAGGCGTTGCGGAATCAGCCGCCCGGCATGGTCGCCGAGCAGCAGAAAGGGCGAAGAGCCGCCCGGATTCGTGACAATAACCGGCGAAGGGTCGCCCGCGCCCAGCAGCCGGTTCGACGTAAGCGGTGAATCAGCGCTACGCTTGTTCAATGCCGATCCTTTCGATCCGCCACCTGACCAGATACCGTTACCGCAATCCGGTGGCGCTCGGGGAACATCGCATGATGTTTCGCCCGCGCGAGGGGCATGATCAGCGCATCCTGTCCTGCGATGTGCGGATCAGCCCGGTCCCGGCGCGACTGCGCTATGTGCACGACGTCTTCGGCAACAGCGTCGGCGTTGTCGGGTTCAAGGGCCGCCACCGGGACCTCAGCTTCGAAAGCGCCGTGCGGCTGGAGCACACGCCGACCGCCGCCTTCGCCGATCTCGACGGCGATCTGGAGGTCTATACGGGCGAGACGCCCTTCGCCTACAGCGACCAGGACCTGCCCGACCTCGCCCAGTCGATGCAGCGGTTGCACGCCGATCCTCAAGGCGTCGTCGATCAATGGGCGCGGCGGTTCGTGCGTCGGGCCGGTGCGACGCCGCTGCAGAGCCTGCTCAGCGAGATGACCCAGGCCATCTATGCCGAGTTCAAATACTCAAAGCGCCTTGAGATGGGCTCGCAGACCCCCCTGCAGACGCTGGAGCTGCGCAGCGGCAGTTGCCGCGACTATGCGATCCTGATGATCGAGGCGGTGCGCAGCCTTGGCCTCGCCGCCCGTTTCGTCTCCGGCTACATCTACAGCCCGCACAGCAGCCCCTCGCACCGGGGCCGCATCGGCGGCGGCCACACCCACGCCTGGGTCAGGGTCTATCTGCCGGCCTGCGGCTGGGTGGAGTTCGACCCGACCAACGGCATCGTCGGCAATACCGACCTGGTCCGGGTGGCCGTCGCGCGCGACCCGCGCCAGGCCGTGCCGCTGCATGGAACCTGGGCAGGCTCGCCCGCCGACTACCTCGGCATGGACGTGGAGGTGGACGTCCGCGCCGAAATCGAGGGACTGGGGCAACTCTCGCCGCCGCGGGCCGTTGCCGTCGCGGGCTAGCTGGCCCAATGGGTCCCGCCATGCGCATCCATACCGGCTTCGAGATCACCTATGACTGCCCGATGCCGGTGCCGATGCTGCTGATGCTCAGCGTGCATCCGTCCCGGCGCGGCGACCTGGAGACCTTCGACGGGCTGCGCACCGATCCGGTGGTCGACGTGCATCACTATCTCGACGGCTACGGCAACAACTGCATGCGGGTGCTGGCGCCGGCGGGCCGCTTCGTCCTGGCGTCGGACTTCATCATCCGCGATTCCGGCCAGCCCGACGAATACGCTCCGGATGCGGTCCAGATCGCCGTGCACGACCTGCCGGACGCGGCCGTCGTCTTCCTGCTCGGCAGCCGCTATTGCGAGACCGATCGGCTGAGCGACCTGGCCTGGTCGCTGTTCGGCTCGACGCCGCTGGGCTGGCCGCGGGTGCAGGCGATCTGCGACTATGTGCACGGCCATGTCCGCTTCGACTACCAGCAGGCGAGGCCCACGCGCAGCGCCTACGAGGCGCACGAAGAGGGCGTCGGGGTCTGCCGCGACTACGCCCATCTGGCGGTCGCCTTCTGCCGTTGCATGAACATCCCGGCCCGCTATTGCACCGGCTATATGGGCGATATCGGGACGCCCCCGACCGAGGTGATGGATTTCAGCGCCTGGTTCGAGGCCTATCTGGGCGGCCGCTGGTACACCTTCGATGCGCGCAACAATGTCCGCCGCATCGGCCGCGTGCTGATGGCCCGCGGTCGCGACGCCACCGACGTGCCGATCGCCAATACCTTCGGCACGGCCTATCTCGCCGACTTCAAGGTGATCACCGACGAGATTCCGGCAGCGGCCTAAGGGTTTGAAGCCGCCGCGGCGCGCTGGGCCATGATCTCCTGGATCTGCTCGGCGCTGAAGCCGATCAGCTGCAGGATCGGCGACACGGTGTCGGGGTCCCAGGCATGGCGGTCGCCGGTGGTGATGCCGCCATCGACGACCAGATGCGTCCCGGTGACAAAGCGCGAGGCGTCCGAGGCCAGGTAGAGGCAGGCGCGGGCGATGTCGTCCGGCAGGCCGGCCTTGGCGATCGGCTGGAATTTCGCGGCGATCTCCGCCACCCGCGCCGCCATCTGGTCGGCGACCGGCGGCGGCATGCCGATCGAGGCGCCGAAGATCGAGGTGGCGATCAGGCCCGGGCAGATGGCGTTGATGCGGATCTTATCGATCCCGTGCTGGGCCGCGGCCACGCGCGTCAGGTGGATGACCGCGCCCTTGGCGGTGGAATAGGCCACCGGGCCCCAGCCGGCCTCCAGCCCGGCGATCGAGGCGGTGTTGATGATCGAGCCGCCGCCGCGCGTCCGCATCGGCGGAATGGCGTGCTTCATGCCGAGCATCACCGAGCGCAGCAGCAGGTTCATCGTCCCGTCCCAGGCCTCGACGGTCAGGTCGGCCAGGCCGCCGCCCGCCCCGCCGGAGCCGGCGTTGTTGAACAGGATGTCCAGCCCGCCGAAGGCGTCGCTGGCCGCGGCCGTCGCGGCGGCGATGTCGGCCTCCCGCGTCACGTCGCAATGGACGTAGCGCACCCGGTCCGGGAAGCGCTGTTCGAGCATCGCGCCCTTGTCGTCCTGCACATCGGCGACGATGACCGATGCGCCCTCGGCGACGAACAGCTCGACCGTGCCCAGGCCGATCCCCGAACAGCCGCCGGTGATCAGCGCGACC
>DASYAQ010000326.1:0-5288 GCA_036501225.1 Caulobacteraceae bacterium
CACCCCTGAATAGGTCTGGCAGGTGAACATCATCTCGCGCGCCTTGTAGGTCCCGACCCGTCGCGGCAGGCGCTGGCTGAGGCCCCAGACCGGGGTCAGGGCCCAGCGCGCATGGGTGTCGGCGAACTTGGCGTTCGCCGAGGCGAAGATGATGTCGCCGGCCAGGGCCAGTTCCAGCGCGCCGGTATAACAGTGACCGTGCACGGCGGAGATCACCGGCTGCGGCAGGTTGGCCAGCCGCTCGATGATCCCGGCCTGGAAGTTCGGCCGCGGCAGCCGCTCGCCGGCGGCGATGTCGCCCAGGTCGTGGCCGGCGGAGAAGCAGCGGCCGGCGCCGCGCACGATGACCAGGCCCGTGGTCTCGGCCTCCCGCTCCAGCCGGGCGACCTGAGCGTCCAGGGCGCGAAACAGATCGACATTCAGCGCGTTCAGCTTGTCCGGCCGGTTGAGGATCAGCGTCGCCGCGCCGTCGTTGTCTTCGCGGATGACCAGTTCGTCCATGGCGATTCCCCTGTTTCAGAGCCGGCCGGCATTGGCCGACGAAGCCGGGCCGCTGTCCAGTTCGAGGTCGGCGGGATCGCACAGATCGCCGAGCGCCGCCGACAGCGGCGACAGGTGGCGCTCGTAGCGGCGCCAACGCCCGCGCGCGCTCTGATAGATCGGCTTGTGCACCTGGCTGGCGCTGGCGGTGCGGATGGGCCGGGCGGTCTCGTGGAACCGCAGGCAGGCGCTGTCCCAGGCAAGCCCGCAATGGCCCACCAGGGCGCGCGCCGAGCCTTCCAAGTCGCCGACGACGTCCTCATAGCGGATGTCGAGCATGACGCCGGGCGGCAGCACGCTTCGCCAGTGCTCCATCAGTTCGGCGTACTTGCGGTAGTACCGCCCCAGCTCCTCGAGGTCGTAGCTGAAGCCCTGCTCCATCGAGAACAGCTTCGAATAGCAAGACAGGCAGGTGTCCCTCGGATCGCGCATGACATGAACGATGCGGGCGTTCGGCAACGCCATATGGATCAGGCCGAGGAAGAGGAAGTTCGCGGGCATCTTGTCGGTGGCTCGCTTGGCGCGCCCGGCCCGCGCTCGCTGAGCGGCGGCATAGGCCTCGCCGAGGGTCTCCATCGCCGCCGCGGACAGGAAGGTGACGTCCTCGGGATAGCGAAAGCGGCTCTCGCCGACCGCGCCGGGAAGCTGATTGACCAGGCGACCGAAGTCGTTCAGTTCGCCGCCGCCGAACACGGCCGGGTGGCTGGCGAGAATCTGTTCGACCAGCGTAGTGCCAGAGCGCGGCATGCCGACGATGAAGACCGGCAGGGTCGAACCGACCCGGCTCTTGCGGTCGATCAACCGCGCATCGAAGGTCGCGCGGATACGGTCGAATACGCCTAGCGTCGCCGCCTCGTCATAGCCGATCGTCTGGCGCTTGCGGCGATTGCCGTCCGACAGACAGGCGAAGGCCTCGTCGTGGCGGCCAAGGTCCTCGTAGGCCTTGGCGAGCGCGAAGTTCAGGCGCATGCGCCCGGTCTGCGACAAGCCGCTCGCCGCATCCATCCGCGCCCGCATGACCTCAAGGTGGCCATCGCCAGGCGCGTAGGTCTTGGCGTCGGAGAGATTGAGGTCATAAGCGGTTTCGCCGGGGTCCAGCTCGATGGCCTTTTCATAGGCCTGGCGGGCTTCGTCGAGGCGGCCTTCCTCCTTGCGGACATTGCCGAGGTTGTTGTGGGCGTCCGCCAGTTCCGGCGCCAGCCCGATGGCGCGCTGGAACAGGTCGAGCGCCGCGGCGGAGTCCTGCTGTTCGAAGCGCGCCAGCCCCAGCGCGTTGATCGCTCTCGCATCGTCCGGCGCGAGCGACAGAGCCCGCCCGGCCAGGTCCTCGGCTGCCGTGACCTGCTTCTGGTCCAGCCTGACCAGGGCCAGGTAGGTCAGGGACTGGACATTGTCCGGATCGATGTCCACCGCTTGCGACAGCAGCGCGGCCGCCCCTTCGAAATCCTCCCGCTCCTTGAGCGCCAGCGCGAGATTGCTCAGGAGCTTCGGATTGCCGGGGCTCAAGGCTAGCGCGCGCTCGTAGGCGGCCTCGGCCTCCCGCCAACGGCCGAGATCACGCAAGGCCGTGCCCAGGTTGTTGAGGCCGTCGACGAAATCGGGCTGCAACTCCAGCGCCCGCTCGTAGGCCGCGAGCGCCTCGTCGTAAGACTTGCTGGCCCGCAGCGCATTGCCCAGGTTGCTGAAGGCTTCGCTGTAGCCCGGAGCGATCTGCACCGCCCTCTGGTAGTGGGCGATCGCCTCGTCGAACTCGCCGCGCTCGAAGAGCACAATCCCCAGGTTATTCCGCGCCTGAGCCATCCCGGGGTTGAGCGAGACCGCCCGCCGGCCCGACGCCAGCGCACGCTCCAGGTCCCCCGCCTGGCGACGCATTTCACAGAGGTTACAATGATACAGCGCGACGCGATCATCCGCGGTGGCGGCGCGCTGCAACAGATCTACGGCCAACCCGAGGTCTCCGGCCTTGTAGCGCAGCACACCCAGGAGATGCAGCGCCGGCGCGTAGTGCGGATCGACCTGGATGATGCCTGTGCAGATCAGGTTCGCGGTGTTGGCATTACCGGCGTTGAGCGCCTGCTCGGCGAGCACAAGCGCCTGGTCGAGCGGAAGCGAAACCGTCACCCTCGCGGTCAAGAACTCACTCCTTGTCGGCGAAAGCCGCCGATGCCGGCGGCCCCGCCAAGAGCGGCCGCCGCATTGCATTAGCCTATCGCCAGCAACGGCTTCAATGCCGGCGGCGCGACGGGATCGTCACCTTCGACGGTCACGGCCTCTACGCACGCTGGGGCCGCGGTTGTCGCCAAAGCAGAGCTTGCCGGGGCCCGATTACAGTATCCAATCCCTTCCAATTCGATATTTCAGCGACGCAATATTTCGAGAGTGTGGCATGAGGGCCACGGAAGACTGAATTCGCGGCCCAGTCATGGACCTGGGCCGGTCAGGCCCCTAGGCTGTCCGCGAGTCGTATCATGCTGTGACCTAAGGGGATTCAAATGAATCGAAGTGGGCTGGAATTCGCGCTGCTGACTGCAACCTCGGCGCTCGCGCTGACTGTCGCAATCGGAGAATCGGCCTCCGCCGCAACCTGCAAGGTCACGTCGAACCCGAATCTTCCGTACACGCAGACGGCCAACACCTGCGTCATATTCACCGGGACACAGACGGGCGCCGGCGACGTCACCAGCACCGGCAACGTTTCGGCGACGGGGCCGCTTTCGACCAGCTCACAGGCCATTACGCTCAACGGCGGCAACCTGACCGGCAACATCGTCAATACCGGCAACATCACCTCCACCCAGGCGGGCATCGGCATTGGCGGCGGCGCGATACTGACGGGCAATGTCACGAACGCGCAGGGCGCAACGATCACGCTTACCGGCAAGAACGATACCTACGGCATCGCGCTGGGCCTGAAGGCGACCAGCGGATCGCTCGTCAACAACGGCTCGATCGTGGGGTCCGGCCCGCCGATCAGCGAAGGAATCAACGTCAACATCTCGACGGTCAACGGCGACGTCGTGAATAACGGTGACATCAACATTCACTCGACCGGCGCGCTCCAGGTCATCAACGGCAGCACCGTGACCGGGTCGGTCATGAACAACGGGACCATCGAGAATTCGAACGCCTTCGGCGCCGGGATCTTCGTCTACGACAACGTCGCCGGCGACGGCGGGATCGGCGACAAGCCGCTGGTGATCGACGGTTCCGTCGCCAACGGGCCCGCGGCCAACATCACCGCGGGTCAGGGCATCCAGATCTTCGCGACCAGCAGCAAGGCTCCGGTCACGATCGGCGGCAACGTCTCCAACGCCGGGACGATCACCGCCTCCATCACCGGCATCCAGGTCGGAAGCACGACGGTCGACGGGGCTGTCATCAACAGCGGCAATATCTCGACCGGCCAGAACGGCATCGAAGTCCTCAACATGACGTCAAGCGCCTTGTCGGGCACCGACGGCACCGCCGGGCCGCCGACGATCAAGGGCGGAATCATCAACAGCGGCAACATCACCACCACGGGCGCCGGGTTCGCCGGCATCGAGGTGGCGAACGGCAACGTCTCCGGGATCACCAACGCCGCGGGCGCCGACATCGTCGCCAGCAAGGGAGACGGCATCCACGTCACCAATACGGGCCAGGTCACCTTCGCCGGCGGAACGGTGTTCAGTTCCGGCGCCGGCCCATCGGTGATCTCCGGCAATGTGAGCAACGTCGGTACGATCTCGGCGATCAACGGGATCGTTGTGGATGGCGGCAGCACGGTCACCGGCGGCGTCAACAACAGCGGCAACCTCAACGGCAACATCGCCGGCGTTTTGGTGAGCGCCAACAGCACCATCGTCGGCGGCGTCAACAACAGCGGCAACATCACCGGCGGCCGCGTCGGCGTGGCCCTGTTCGACGGCGGCAACTTCACCCAGACCGCGGGCCTGACCAGCGGCAACAACACCGGCGTGGCCATCTTCGGTCTGCCGGGCGGCAACACCTCCGTCACCGCGACCGGTGGGACCATCACCAGCGGCAACGGCACCGCCATCCACCTGGTGAGCAACGGCGGCTCCAACACCATCACGCTGTCGGGAACCACCGTTTCCAGCCTTGGCAACGCCACCCATCCGGTGATCGACGTGCACAATCGGGTGGCGAACACCACCTCGACGATCAACATCGGCTCCGGCGCGACGGTCGAGGCGATCGGCGGCTCGCCGACCGGCCTCGCCATCCTGGCCGGCAATACGACCTCAACGGTCGGTTCGGTGGTCGTCAACGACTCCGGCGACCTGATCGGCGACATTCTCTTCGCCTCGCTGACCGGCAACGGCACGGTGGGGAACATCTCCAACACCACGGTGAACGTCACCGGCAACGGCGTGTGGCTGACCAGCGGCACATCGAAGTTCGGCAATGGCGCGCTCGGGGCCGGCAATGCGACGGTGGCCAGCGACACGGTCACCACCGGCGGCCCCGGCGGCAACGGCCTGATCCAGACGGTGGGCGCGACCACCTTCCAGTTCGGGACCACCACCAAGAACAGCTACACCAATGTCGGCACCACCCAGGTCGGCTCCAACGGCGCGCCGTCGACCTTCACCCTGACCGGCGGGCCGATCGTGCTGGCCAATGCCGGGGTGATCGACCTCTCGACCGGCGTGGTGGGGACCGACGCCCTGACCGGGCTCACCACGGTCTTCGTCGGCGTCGCCGGCGGCCAGATCGCCACCAAGGCGCAGCTGGGCGGCGTCGGC
>DASYAQ010000327.1:0-6383 GCA_036501225.1 Caulobacteraceae bacterium
CTTCCAGGGATTGGGCGATAATCAGCCGGTCGAAGGGGTCTCGGTGGAGAAGCGGTAGCCGACTTAGTCTGTCAATGTGGTTGAGGCGAATGGGCAGGATATCGGCGCTGAATTCGCTCGCCATCTCGGTGAAGGCCCGCGAAAAATCAACCTGAAAGGGCGGCGGTAGGGGCAGCTTGCCCAGGCTGAACTTTATCGCGATTTCGATCGCGCAAACCTGGCTGACGAAGCGATCCTGCCTGGCGAACGCCTCGCGATGCGTTTTCGAAACCCGTTCGGGCTCGAACGCGAAGAGCAGCAAGGCATTCGTGTCGAGAAGAAAGCCCGTCACGCGCCTCCGCCGGGAAAGACCGGACCGTCATTAAATAGCGCCTCGATCTCCGGATCGGGATCATCGAAATTGTCGGGCAACTTCCAGCCGTAATGGCTCCAGAAACCGAAGCGCGGTGCGTGGCGCGCGGCCCCCTTGGCTCCAAGAGCCACCAGCCTGGCCCTCGGCTTGCCATTCTTGGAAATTACGATCTCTTCCCCGGCCGCGGCCTCGTCGGTGAGGGCGGAAAGGTGAGTCTTGGCCTCATAGAGGCTGACCTGTTTCATGGGTGTACCATACACGAATTGACCAATTTGGTCAAATATCGCGGCCGTCAGGAAATCCCCGAGGCGCCCGTGGCGCTGATGACGAGGTTCGGGCCGCCGATGGCGTCGCGGACCGTGAAGACGCTGGTGCCGGGCTTGCGGCCCTTGCGCAGGTCCGACACGTCCAGCCCCGCCGCCGCCATCCGCGCGCGCGCCTGTTCGGGATCGGGCGCGCGCCAGGCGAAACCGCCCAGACGGTCGGGCGCGTCGCTCACCGCTGTGTCGAGGGACGCGCCGATCTCAACCACCGCATCGCCGCAGCGGAAGAACAGCAGCCGCGAGCTCCAGTCGGGGTTCGAGCGGTCGAGCCGCAGGTCCAGGCCGAGCTTGGCGCCATAGAGGGCGATGGCCGCTTCGGCGTTGGCGGTGCGCACCACCACGTGGTCGATGGCGGCGATGGCCGCCGCATCGCCCGCCGGCGGCGAGACCGGCCATGTCTCCGCCGAGGCGTTGCGATCGACCAGGAAGAGCTGCAGGCCGCGCGTCGTGGAGGCCCTGGTCATGGCGTAGTGCAGGACGTGCTCATGGCCGGCCCCGTCGACCGAGCGCATCTGCTCCGTCGGCTCGACCACCACCCCACGCCGCTCCAGCATGCGGCGGGCCTCGTCGAAGATCGGCGTGGAGAAGCCGATGGCCGAGGGACCCTCATCGTGGTCCTGAAGCCACAGGCGGATATTGTCGCCGGTAGCGCCGTCGCCATCGGCGGCGATCACCTCCAGCGCGATGTTGGAAAGCTGGAACCAGGCGTGACGCGCGCCATCGAGCCGCCCGATCCAGCTCGGCGCGCGGCCCAGCATCGCCGTATAGCGCGCGACCGCCGCATCGAGATCGCGCACGACGATCGGCGCGTGGTCGAAACCGCTGATCATGACGTCACACCGCCTCTCTGAACGGGGCCAGAAGCTTCGGATTGCGATCCAGATAGCGTCCAGCCTTGACCGTCAGATCCGCGACCGACGGTTTCAGCCATTGGCGGGAGACCTCGCGCCCGGTCAATGCCGAAAAGAGGGCGAGCGCGAAGGCCCAGCTGCGTTCGGAGAAATAGCCGTTGCGGCTGGACTGCCAGCCTTGCGAGAAGGTATCGCCGTGCTGGCTGAACGAAAACGCATGGTTCGCGCCGAAGACCCCGAAGCCGCAAAAGGCCACGGTGAGTTCGGTCGTCAGTTCATGGATCTCGCGACCGCCAGGGATCGGCTCGCGAATAGTGGCGATGAGATAGTGCGAAAGCTCGTGCGCGAAGGTGGCGATCAGATCGGCCGGCTTGGCGACCAGGTCCGCGGCGTAGCTGACGATTGGCTGACCGTCGTCGATCCGGAAGGTCCCATTCGGCCGCGACCCTGAACGCACATGCCAGAACTCGCCGACCTGGGCGTTGGCCGGCGGGCGGTCGCGCGCCTCGAGCACGCAGGACCAGCCGTCCATGCCCATGTGTTTCTTCACGAGCTCGAACAGATAGACGGCCCGCTCGTGTTCGACGGTTTCGCTGGGCGGAAAATAGTCCCGGCTCGGCACCGCCAGGGGCGCGGCTCTGAGCCTCTCCAGGCCGCCCAGGTTACGCATCAGCCAGGCCCAGGTCTCAAGGGACCAGTCCTCGAGATCGGATTCCAGGAAGGTCGACTTGCCGAAGAGTCCCACGCTCTTTTCCCGTATGGCTTAGCCTGTTCCCAGACTAGGCCAGTTCGCGCACATCGACGATATGGCCGGCGATCGCCGCCGCCGCCGCCATGGCCGGGCTCATCAGGTGGGTGCGGCCGCCGCGGCCTTGCCGGCCCTCGAAATTGCGGTTTGAGGTCGAGGCGCAACGTTCGCCGGGCTGAAGCTTGTCCGGGTTCATGGCCAGGCACATGGAGCAGCCCGGTTCGCGCCAGTCGAAGCCGGCGGCGCGGAAGACCTCGTCCAGCCCTTCGGACTCCGCCTGGTCCTTCACCAGGCCGGAGCCCGGAACCACCATGGCGACAACGCCTTCGGCCACCGTGCGGCCCCTGGCGACGGCGGCGGCGGCGCGCAGATCCTCGATGCGGCTATTGGTGCAGGAGCCGATGAAGACCCGGTCGATGCGGGCGTCGGCGATCGGCTGACCGGGTTCCAGGCCCATGTAGTCCAGGGCGTGGCGCACCTGCTCGGCCTTCTCGCCTTCGAAGTCGGCCGGGTCGGGTACGCGGCCATCGACCTCGATCACGTCCTCCGGGCTGGTGCCCCAGGTGACGGTGGGTTTCAGCGCCCCGACATCGATCCGCTCCTCGCGATCGAAATGAGCTTCCGGGTCGGACTGCATCTGCTTCCAGTGGTCCAGCGCCATGGCCCAGCCGCCGCCCTTGGGCACGGCCGGGCGGCCGGCGAGATAGGCGAAGGTGGTGTCATCGGGGGCGATCAGCCCGGCCCGCGCCCCGCCCTCGATGGTCAGGTTGCACAGGGTCATGCGGCCTTCCATCGACAGCGCCCGGATCGCCGGCCCGGCGTATTCGATGACATAGCCGGTCCCGCCGGCCGCGCCGATGCGGCCGATCAGGGCCAGGGCGTAGTCTTTCGGCCCGACGCCCGGACCGGGTTCGCCGTCGAACCAGACGCGCATGTTCTTCGACTTGCGCTGGCGCAGGGTCTGGGTAGCCAGGACGTGCTCGACCTCGCTGGTGCCGATGCCGTGGGCCAGGGCTCCGAAGGCCCCGTGGGTCGAGGTGTGGCTGTCGCCGCAGACGATGATCATCCCGGGCTGGGTGCGGCCCTGTTCGGGGCCGACGACATGGACGATGCCGTTGCGGACATCGCCCATGGGGAAGAATTCGATGCCGGCCTCGGCGACGTTGCGGCCGAGCGTCTGCAACTGCAGGCGCGCCTCGTCGTCGGCGACGGCCTCGACGCCAAGCGCCTGGCCCTCGGTGGGCACATTGTGGTCGGCGACGGCCAGGGTCAGGTCCGGCCGGCGCACCGGCCGATGCTCGGTGCGCAGCCCGGCGAAGGCCTGCGGGCTGGTGACTTCGTGGATCAGGTGCAGATCGACATAGAGGATGGTCTCGCCATTCGGGTCCTGGGCCACCACATGGGCGTCCCAGATCTTGTCGTAGAGGGTTTTGCCGGACATGGCCGGCATGTAGTGCGGCGCCCCCGGCCAAGTCCAGGGGCGCCCCGTCTTATCAGCGTTCGATCAGGCGCGCGCGCCGACCATCGAATGCGTCTCCTCGGGCTCGGGCAGGCAGCCCATGTCGCTGAGCGTGGCCCGGATCGCCGCGTCCAGCGTGGTCTGCGGCTCGGCGCCCAGGAAGGCGACCAGCTTGGCGTTGTCGAGGCCGATCGGCCTGCGTTGCAGGTAGCGCATCTCGATCAGCTCCCGGAAGGTCTCCACGAACGGCGAGAGGCCGTAGACCATCGCCCAGGGGAAGGGCCGGATCGGCAGCTTCGGCTGAGCCGTCACGCGGCGGATCGAGGCCGCCAGTTCGTCGGCGCGGTCCAGCCAATGGCCACCGAAGTGGAAGACGTCGAAATCGGCCAGCTCAGCCTCCCGATCCAGCAGCCGCGCCGTCGTCTCGGCCAGGTCTGGCAGATAGGCGAAGGCGTGGCCGACTTCGCCTGGACCGACGGCATAGACCGAAGTCAGGCGCCCGCGGCTGCGGGTGGTCTGCCAGCCCAGGGCGCTGTTGGGCGCGGCCGGGCCTAAATAGTCGCCGGCGCGGACGACCAACACCTTGGCGCCACGGGCGCTGGCGATGCGCAGCATGGTCTCCATTTCGACGCGGATCTTGCCCTTGCGGGTGACGGGGGCCTGAGGCGCGTCCTCGGCGACGTGCGCGCCAGAGTCCGGGGCGAAGTTATAGACGTTGCCGGGAAAGACGATCCGGGCGCCGTTGTGCTCCGCCGCCGCGATGGTCGCGCGCAGCATCGGGATCGCCAGACCGCGCCAGTTGCGATAGCCGGGCGGATTGGCGCCGTGGACGATCACCGACACGCCCTCGGCCGCGGCCATCACGTCGGCCGGGTTCATGGCGTCGCCCTCGATCCACTCGATCGGCGTGCGCGGGCCGGCCTTGCGCGCCGCGGCTTGCGGGTTGCGGGCCAGCGCCCGGATTTGCCAGCCGCGCTTCAGCAGCGCCTGGGCGGTATGGCCGCCGAACGAGCCAGTAATACCGATCACCAGCACGGTCTTGGCCGCGGTCTTGGAGGTGGATTGGGTCATGGGTCTGCTCCGTTGATACGCCGGACCATGCCGCCAATCTGGCCTATACGGAATTGCCAGGATGTATGGATCAGTTATACATATTCGTATGGTATCTCCGGATTGGGGCCTCTATCGCGCCTTCCTGACCGTCCTCGACACGGGCAGCCTGTCGGGCGCGGCGCGCGCGCTTGGCCTGACCCAGCCCACGGTCGGCCGGCAGATCGAGGCGCTGGAGGCGTCGCTGGGCGCGGTCCTCTTCACCCGCTCGCCAGGGGGCTTGCGCGCCACCGAGGCCGCCCTGGCGCTGCAACCCCATGCCCAGGCCATGGCCAGCGCCGCCGAGGCCCTGCTGCGCACCGCCTCGGGCGAGGCCGAGCAGGCGCGCGGCGTGGTGCGCGTGACGGCCAGCCACATCGTCGGCGCCGAGGTGTTGCCGCCGATCCTGACGCGCTTTCATGAAGCCCATGGCGACGTGATCATCGAGCTCGATCTCTCGGACCGGCAGGAGGACCTGTTGCGCCGCGACGCCGACATCGCCGTGCGCATGGCGCGGCCGACGCAAGGCGCCCTGACCGCGCGGCGGGTCGGCTCCGTGCCGGTCGGCCTCTTCGCCCATCGCCGCTGGTTGGAGCGCCACGGCGCGCCTGTGCGGCTCGAACCCGGCTTGGCCGGCATCGGTTTCGACCGCAATGTCCAGATGCTGGCCGCGCTCAGGGACCTGCAGTTGCCGCTGACCCGCGAGCATTTCGCCTTCCGCTCAGACAACGACCTGGCCCAGCTGGCGGCCTTGCGGGCCGGCTTCGGCATCGGCGGCTGCCAGTACGGCATCGCCCGCCGCGACCCTGACCTCATCCCCGTGCTGACCGACGCCTTCCGCTTCGACATGGAGGTCTGGGTGGCCATGCACGAGGACCTGAAGTCCAGCCTGCGCATGCGGCTGATGTTCGACGCCCTGGTCGAAGGCATGCAGGACTATGTCGCGGAGTCGCGGCCTTAGCAGAGCCCATCGGAAAGCACGGAGCGTCGCAACCGCGCCCTTCTCCCCTCGCGGGAGAAGGTGCCCCTGCGAAGGCAGGGGCGGATGAGGGGCCGCGCCGGGCGTTGGCAAGAGGGCTCTCGCGCGGTCGTGGAGAGTGCAGTGCGGCCCCTCATCCGACCGGTCTTAAGACCGGCCACCTTCTCCCGCGAGGGGAGAAGGGTCAGGAAGGATGGGCTCGCTTGCTCCGGTTGGGGCTCCGCCCGCCCTACGTCGATTGCGTCGCGTCCGGCAGGCCCAGGATGCGCTTGGAGATGATGTTGTTCTGAATCTCGGCCGAGCCGCCGTAGATCGACATCGCCTTGCCGGAGAGCCAGCCGCGGACGGTCTGCAGTTCGTCGGCGGTGAACGCGTCGCCCTCCCAGCCCAGACCCTGATGGCCCATGATCTCCAGGGTCAGCTCCGAGCGGGTCTGGGCCACATTGGTCGCGGAGTTCTTCAGGACCGACGCCGCGTTGCCCGGATTGGCATTGCCGCGCGCTTCGGCCGTCGCCCGCGCGATGGTCAGGTTGTGGGCCTTGGAGTCCATCAGGTGGCGCGCCACACGGGTGCGCAGGTCGG
>DASYAQ010000328.1:0-1915 GCA_036501225.1 Caulobacteraceae bacterium
CGCCCAGACCCTGCGCAGCCTGTCCTCGATCCTGCACGGCGAGCAGGGCGCGCTGAACCTCTCGGCCTCGCTCTGCCACGTGCTCTACGACCAGGGGGCGCAGGAATACGCCGCCAACCAGACCCGCGAGGAAGCCCGCCATGTCACGGCCTTCGCCAAATACATCAAGGCCCGCTGGGGCAAGCCGGTGGCCTGCAGCCCGGTGCTGCAGAACCTCTTGGTCGAGATCATCTCCTCGCCCGAGGTCTACAAGAAGATCATCGGCATGCAGATGCTGGTCGAGGGCCTGGCCATGGGCGCCTTCGCCACCTTCTATCAGAAGCTGAACGATCCGCTCGGCCGCAAGCTGATGCAGCTGGTGATGACCGACGAGGCCTTCCACCACAAGTTCGGCAAGATATGGGCTGACCGGACCATCCCGAAACTGAACCCGGAAGAGCACATCATCATCGAGGACTGGGCGGCGCACTGCTTCCAGACCCTGCTGTTCAACCTGGTCGCGCCGAGCGAACAGCGCGACCTCTACGAGGAGTTCGGCCTCGATCCCGACAAGGTGATCGCGGAATTCCAGGAAATGGCCACCGACGAAGCCCGTCGCGAGGACATGAAGGAAGCCACCAACATCTTCCGCGTGCTCATCAAGACCCTGCTCAATGCCGGCATCATCACCGACCGCACCCGCGCCTTCTACGGCATGTATGTGGACATGGACGAGCTGAAGGCCGAGGGCGACCGCATGGTCGGCGACGACATCGCCGAGGACGGCATCAAGTATCTGCAGGCGATCAACTTCAAGGATCGGGTCTCGAACGCCCCCTCGGCCCTGGCCGCCGAATAGCTAAAGAATCTGGACATTTCGGCCCTCCCCGTCGCAACCTCGCGACGGGGATTGGGTTACGCCAGTCGCAATGGGCCGAAAATCAGTGACCAAGACCACAGCGCATCATTGGGCCGCGGCCATGGCTTCGGCGGCCTTTTGCGTGGGTCAGGGCGCGCTGGCCGCGGACGCGCCGCCGGCGCCGGAACCCACCAAGACCATCGATCCGAGGCTCTATAGCGGCCGCTGGTACGAGATCGCGCGGCTGCCGAACAAGATCCAGCAGAACTGCCAGGCGCCGACCTCGGACTGGTCGAAAAAGTCGGACGGCGGCTATTCGCTGGTGCAGACCTGCCGGGTGGGATCGCCGTCCGGGCCGACCAAGGTCTGGCGCGCCGGGGCCCAGATCATCGATACGGCCCGCAACGCCAAGGTTCGCGTCGGCTTCTTCGGCGGCTTCATCCATCAGGACTATTGGATCGTCGATCGCGGCGACGACAACAGCTGGTGCATCATGAGCACGCCCACCTCCAAATACGTCTGGATCATGTCGCGCCAGGCGGTGATGCCGCCTGCCGAGAAGGCCGCCCTGGCCGCCCGCGCGCAGAGCCTGGGCTATGACACGACGCGGCTGATCTATGACGAGCAGCCGCCGGCCTGAGCGCCTGCAAAGGCGCTTGTCTCTGGAACGAAAACCGAACATTGTTTTGCGATGGATGTTGAGGTTGTCGTCGCCGTCACCCGGCCCGAGACCACGAACGCGGTCACCCGCGGCGCGGCGCGGCTCTTTCTGGCGCTTGGCTATGCGCCGCTGGCCGAGGTCGGCCTGCCCAACGGCCGTCGCGCCGACCTGATGGCGCTGGGCCCGCGCGGCGAGATCGCCATCGCCGAGGTCAAGTCCGGGCTGGACGACTATCGCACCGACCGCAAATGGGCCGAATACGCCCCCTTCTGCGACGCCTTCTATTTCGCGGTCGACGCCGCCTTTCCGCGCCACATCCTGGCCGAGGGTCCGGGCCTGATCGTCGCCGACGCTTTCGGCGGCGCGGTGCTGGTCGAGCCTCCCGTGGTTCCGCTGGCCCCGGCGCGGCGCAAGGC
>DASYAQ010000329.1:0-3701 GCA_036501225.1 Caulobacteraceae bacterium
CCGAACACCAGGTCCGAGGCGGCCATGCCGGGATAGACCTCGACGCCCAGCGCCTCGGCCTGGGTTCCCAGCCAGCGGCAGACATTGGCCAGCGAGGCGATGTAGTTGCCGTGGTTGTGCATCAGCGGCGGCATGGCGAAGACCGGCAGCGGCAGCTCGCCCTGCGGCCCGAGCATCAGGAACCGGTCGGACTTGACCGGCGTCTCCAGCGGCGCGCCCTTCTCCTTCCAGTCGGGGATGAGTTCATTGATCGCCTTGGGATCGATCACCGCGCCCGAGAGGATGTGGGCGCCGACCTCCGAGCCCTTTTCCAGGACCGCGACGGTCAGGTCCGGCGAGAGCTGCTTCAGTCGAATGGCCGCGGCCAGGCCGGCGGGGCCGGCGCCGACGACGACGACGTCGTACTCCATCGCCTCGCGTTCGATGTCGTCGGTCATTGGCCTGGTTCCTCGCGCCCGCGCCTGCGGCGTTGTAAGCTTCGAAAAGACTTATCCGAAGCTGACCCATGCACGGTCAAGGGCGATCCGATTTGCCAACCTCCGAGACAGGCGCCCGCGCGCTGGAAAGCCTGCTCGGATTCTGGGCCGAGGCCGGGGTCGACACCGCCTTCGCCGACGCACCGGTCGACCGCGTCGCCGAACGGGTCCGGCCGCCGCCGGCGCTCGCGCACGCCACGCCCACGCCCACGGCCGCCGCCGGTCCCGACGTCTCCGGCGCCGTCGAGGCGGCGCGCCGGCTGGCTGCGGAGGCGCAAGACCTCACCGCCCTGGCCGCGGCGATCGCCGCCTTCGACGGCTGCGGGCTGAAGTTCGAGGGCGCGCGCCAGGCGGTTTTTTCACGCGGAGTCGCCGACGCAGCCGTCATGGTGATCGGCGAGGCGCCCGGCGCGGACGAGGATGCGCAAGGCGCCCCCTTCGTCGGCCGCGCCGGCAAGCTGCTCGACAAGATGCTGGGCGCCGCCGGCCTGGCCGACCGCGTCTTCATCACCAACACCGTCTTCTGGCGGCCGTCGGGCAACCGCAATCCGACCGCCCAGGAGCAGTTGGTCTGCGCGCCCTTCCTGGAACGCGCCATCGCCCTGGTCCAGCCCCGCTTGCTGCTGCTGGCCGGCGGCGTCTCGGCCAAGGCCATGCTGCAGCGGCCGGAGGGCATATTGGCCCTGCGCGGCCGCTGGTTCGACTGGACCTCGGCGGACGGCGCGCTCGCCGTGCCCGCCCTGCCCACCCTGCACCCGGCCTTCCTGTTGCGCCAACCGGCCGCTAAGAAACGCGCCTGGGCCGACCTGCTGATGCTCGGCGAACGGCTCGATAGGCCGGAGCGGCCCGCGGTCGATTAGACGCATCGTTCAGGAGAGAGATTTGGCGAGTAAGGAACCGACGGCCCCGCCGTCCAGCTATTACGATCTGGGCCGAACAGAAGACGTCCAGTGCGGCGGAGCGCGGATGATCGACATCTCGTCGCCGTCCGGCGCGTATCGCGTCTGGACCAAGCGGGTGGGAAATAATCCGAAACTGAAGCTGTTGCTGCTGCATGGCGGGCCAGGAGCGACCCACGAATATTTCGAGGCGTTCGATAGCTTCCTGCCGGCGCAGGGCATCGAATACTACTATTACGATCAGCTCGGCTCGGGAAATAGCGACAAGCCGACGGACGGCTCGCTGTGGGAAACCGCGCGGTTCGTCGAGGAGGTCGAGCAGGTGCGCCAGGCCTTGGGGCTGACGCGCGACAACTTCTGCCTGCTCGGACACAGCTGGGGCGGCATTCTGGCGACCGAATATGCGCTGAAATACCAGCAGAACCTCAAGGGCCTGGTCATCTCGAACATGATGGCCTCGATCCCGGCCTATAACGATTACGCCCAGCGCGCGCTGATGCCGCTGATGGACCAGAACCTGCTGGCCGAGGCTCAGGCCCTGGAGGCGAGCGGAAGGACCGCCGAGCCCCGCTACATGGAGATCCTGATGCCGATGCACTACGAAGAGCACGTCCTGCGCCGGCCCGCGGCCGACTGGCCGGAGCCGGTCTCCCGCAGCTTTGGGCGCATCAACACCGAACTCTATACCCTCATGCAGGGGCCGAGCGAACTTGGCGCGAGCGGACGCCTCGCCAACTGGGACCGTTTCGCCGACCTTGGCCGCATCGATGTGCCCACACTGGTGATCGGCGCCCAGCACGACACCATGGATCCCGCATACATGCAGGCGATGGCGGAAAAGCTGCCCAAGGGTCGCTACCTCTACCTGCCCGACGGCAGCCATATGGCCATGTACGACGACCAGATGCGCTACTTCGGCGGCCTGACCGCGTTCCTGAACGCCACGGCCTAGGGGCTGCGCCTACCGCGGCTGAGGGTGGACCGCTTGCCGGCCGCGGCGGTTAGCCCAATATCCGCGCGCCGAGCGGTCGCAACGCGCCTCGCGCGAGCCGTAGCGGCAGGCTGATCGGGCCCGGGCGTTTCTCCAGCGTCTCCTCGAAAAGCCGCCGGGGAATCAGCAGGCCCTGTTCGGCGCGCGGGCGGCCGAGCAGGCGGGCTTCGAGGTTGGCGCGGGCCTCGGCCAGCCGCGCCCCGACGCCGCCGGCCTTCAGCGACAGCTGGAACCAGCCGGCGCTGTCGGAATGGTCGTTGACGTGGCGCCAGGCGGCCTGCTCCCAGCCGGCCTGCGGCCGCGTTCCGACCTGCAGCAGCAAAAACCAGGGCTGTCGCGCCGCCGCGCAGCCCTCCGCGAGCGTCGCGGCGCCCTTGGCGCGCACGATCCGCGCCCCGGCCTCCTCGGCGATGGCCAGGGTGGCGTCGGTCGAGCCGGCGTCGGCGACGATCACCTCGCGCACGAAGCCGTCGATCGCCGGCGCGGTCAGGGCGGCCAGGGTCGCCTCCAGCCGCGCCTCGTCGTTCAGGGTCGCGATCACCGCCGAGATCATGCCTGCATCAAGCGGCGCCACGCCCGCGCGTCAATAGATGTTCTTGATCTGTTCTCACGACGGGTTCAAGGTGAAGCCATGCCCACCCTGCCCGTCAACGCCCGCGGCCGCGCCTCGCGCTCCAACGATTCCAGCCACTTCGACGCCCTCACGCGCGGGAGCTTCGACGACGGCTGGACCGAGGAAGACGGCGGGCCGGCGCAGCTGGAGACGACGCTGACGGCGGAAAAGGCCCGGGTGATCATCAGCCGCAACGACAGTCCCGACATCGGCTTCGACCGCTCGATCAATCCCTATCGCGGCTGCGAGCATGGCTGCATCTACTGCTACGCCCGGCCCAGCCACGCCTATATGGGCCTGTCGCCGGGCCTGGATTTCGAGACCAGGCTGTTCTTCAAGCCGGAGGCGGCGCAGCTGCTCGAACGCGAGCTGGCCAGGCGCAGCTACCAGCCGGCGCGCATCCAGCTGGGCGCCAATACCGACCCCTATCAGCCGATCGAGCGCAAGCTGCAGATCACCCGCGAGATCCTGAAGGTGCTGGCGCGCTACAAACACCCGGTCGGCATCACCACCAAGAACGCCCTGGTCACCCGCGACATCGACATATTGGCGCCGATGGCCGCCCAGCACCTCGCCGCCGTCTCGCTCTCGGTGACCACGCTGGACCGCAAGCTGGCCCGGGTCATGGAGCCAAGAGCCTCGACCCCGGACCGGCGCATCGACGCCATCCGCCAACTCGCCGCCGCCGGGATTCCGGCGATGATCGGCTTCGCGCCGGTGAT
>DASYAQ010000330.1:0-1886 GCA_036501225.1 Caulobacteraceae bacterium
CGTCGATTCCAAGGCCCGCTCGTTCGACCGCTATGGCGCCGCCGACCTGGTCAAGCCGAACGCCGCCGAACTGGCCTACGCCACCGACCTGCCCACCGAGACCGACGCCGATATCGAGGCCGCCCTGGCGCGCGCGCTGCAGCTTTCCCCGTGCAAGGCGGTGCTGGCGACCCGCTCGGCCGCCGGCATGTCGCTGGGCGTGCGCGACGGCGCGGCGCGGCATTTCCGCCGCGGCGCGCCGCAGGTCTACGACACCTCCGGCGCCGGCGACACGGTGCTGGCGGCGCTGGGCGCGGCGCTGGCCTGCTACAGCGATCTGGACCAGGCGATCGAGCTGGCCGTGCTGGCCGCCAGCGTCGTGGTGCAGAAGGCCGGCACCGCGACCGCCTCGCCGGACGAGCTGATCGAGGCCGAGGTCGCCGAACACCAGGCCCCGGCCGAGGCCAAGATCGCCACCCCAGAACGCATGGTCCGCGAGGTGGCGCGCTGGCGCGAACAGGGGCTGAAAATCGGCTTCACCAACGGCTGTTTCGACATCCTGCACCGCGGCCATGTCGCCTATCTGGCCCAGGCGCGGGCCTGGTGCGACCGCCTGGTGGTCGGCCTGAACAGCGACCGCTCGGTCCGCGCGCTGAAAGGCGAGGGGCGGCCGGTGAACGACCTGGAATCCCGCGCGCTGGTTCTGGGCGGCATGGCGGCGGTCGACCTGGTCGTGCCGTTCGACGAGGAGACGCCGCTGGCGCTGATCGAGGCGGCGCGGCCCGACGTGCTGATCAAAGGCGCCGACTACAGCCGCGAAGGCGTCGTCGGCCACGAGGCGGTGGAGAGCTGGGGTGGCGAGGTGAAGCTGGCGCCGATCGTCGAGGGCTATTCGACCACTGCGGCCATCGCCAAACTCAGTCAGCGCGCGCCCTCCTACGCCAAGGCTTCGCAGGACGAGAGCGCCCAATCCTCCGAAGCTCCGTCAGGAGCGTAGGGGATGACCCGCCGCATCGTCTTCGTCACCGGCGGGGCCGGCTTCATCGGCTCGAACATCGTCGCCAAACTGGCCGAGGACCGCGATCTCGACGTGGTGGTCTGCGACCGGCTGCGTGGGGTCGAGCTTGGCAAGTGGCGCAACATCGCCAAGCATCCGATCGGCGACTTCGTCCAGCCGCAGGACATGTTCGACTGGCTGGAGAAGCGCTGGCGCGACATCGAGGTGGTGATCCACATGGGCGCCGTCTCCTCGACCACCGAGCCGGACGCCGACAGGATCATCCAGACCAATTTCGGCCTGTCGCGCGACCTCTTCCGCTGGTGCGCCGACCGGCAGCGGCGGCTGATCTATGCCTCGTCGGCGGCGACCTACGGCGGCGGCGAGCAGGGCTTCGCCGACCGCGACGATCTGGACGCGCTGATCGCGCTTCGCCCGCTCAACCCCTATGGCTGGTCGAAGGCGCTGTTCGACATCTTCGCCGTGCGCCAGGCGGCGCGCGACTATGCGCCGCCGCAATGGGTGGGGCTGAAATTCTTCAACGTCTATGGCCCGAACGAGGCCCACAAGGGCCCGATGGCGTCGGTCGCCGCGCAGATCTGGCCCAAGGCGGCGAAAGGCGAAACGGTCAGCCTGTTCAAGTCCCACCGCGAAGGCTACGCCGACGGCGGCCAGCAGCGCGACTTCGTCTATGTGCGCGACGCCGCCGACGTGGTCGCCTGGCTGGTGGGGCACGAGGCCGTCAACGGCGTCTACAATCTGGGCTCCGGCGCGGCGCGCTCGTTCAAGGACCTGGCCGAGGCGGTGTTCAAGGCGGCCGGCCAGCCGGCGAAAATCACTTACGTCGGCACCCCGCCGGCGATCCGCGACCACTACCAGTACTTCACCCAGGCCGAGATGGGCCGGCTGA
>DASYAQ010000331.1:0-2743 GCA_036501225.1 Caulobacteraceae bacterium
TGATTTCGCTGACCGGGTCGACGTTGGAGGCTTCGGTGTAGCCCTGCATCAGGCTGCCCATGCCCTGGACGGTCGGCTCGCCGACGGTGGGCGCGCCCGAGGCGTCGGTCTGCATGAACAGGTTGTCGCCGGTGGGCGTCAGCACCTGGAAGAAGCCGCGGCCGTTGATCGCCAGGTCGAGGCTGTTGCCGGTCTGGGTCAGGGACCCCTGGGTGGTGATGCGATAGACCGAGCCGGCCTTGACGCCGGCGCCGACCTGCACGCCGGTGGGGACGATGGTGCCGGTCGACGACGACTGCGAGCCGACCTGCTCGAGGTCCTGGTAGAGCAGGTCTTCGAACTCGGCGCGGCCCTTCTTGAAGCCGACCGTGTTCATGTTGGCGATGTTGTTGGAAATCACATCGACGTTCAGGTCCTGCGCCGCCATCCCGGTGGCGGCCGTACGAAGAGCCATCATGGTTTAGTCGCCTTCTACTGGACGGTTCCCAACCGCTGGACAGCGGTCGAGGACAGGCTTGCGGTCGAACTCATCATTTGGGAGATCATGTCGTAGGCGCGGCTGATCCGGATCATGTCGGTGACCTGGATGATCGGCTGCACGTTGGAGGATTCGAGCATGCCCTGGCGCAGCACCTGGCCGGTCACCGGCTGGGTCGGGGCATTGGTGGTGTTGGCATAGAGGCCGTCGCCCTCCTTGGTGAGGGAGGACATGTCGGCGACGCTGACCACGCCGACCTTGCCGACGCTCTGGGCCCCGGTCTGGCCGGGCAGGGTCTGGGTGATCGTGCCGTCGGCGCCGATGGTCGGCGCGCTGCCCTGCGGATTGAGCGAGATCGGCGAGCCGGAGCTGTCCAGCACCGGATCGCCTTGCTGGGTCACCAGCTGGCCCTGGGCGTTGGTGGCGAAGCGCCCGTCGCGGGTATATTGGGTGCCGCTGGCGGTGGAGATCTGGAAGAAGCCCTGACCCATGATGGCCAGGTCCAGCGGCGCGCCGGTCGATTGCAGCGGGCCCTGGCTGAAGTCGCGCGCCACGCCGTTGTCGGCGACGAACTGGACCGGCGCCGCGCCCAGCGACATCCCGGGCGGCGTCACCGGATCGGGTGTCGACATCAGGGCCTCGACCTTGAAGCCGGTGGTGTTGGCGTTGGCGAGATTATTGGCGGTGATGTCGAGTTCGCGTTCGAGCAGCATCTGCTTCGACAGGCCGACATAGAGGGCGTTATCCATCGGTGGTTTTTTGCTCGGCTAATCGCGCAGTCCTTGACTCATGGTTGACTGCAACAGCCGCGCCAGACGGAAAGCTCTGTAAATACAACAAACAAGACGGTTAACGCGCTGCCGGCCGGCGGTTCTCACCCGGCAAAAATTGCAGCGTTTCACGAAAGTTAAAAACCAGTCCTTAACCAAACCGGCGCGATGGAAAGATCATCCCAATCGCCAAGGGCGCGGCGGTTTGGGGGCGCTTGGGCGGGTTGGGAAGACAATGGCCAAGGACGTAGCCGATCATGACGCCGACGACGACGTCGATGAAGACGACGAAACCGTCGAGGGCGAGGGCGAAGAGGGCGGCAAAAGGAAGCTGCCGCTCAAGCTGATCGCCATCGGCGCGGCCGCGGCGGTTCTGGTGCTGGGCGGCGGCGGAACCGCGGCTTTTTTGCTGCTCGGCCACCATGCGCCCGGCGCGCATGCGTCCAAGGCGAAGAAGCCGGCCAAGAAGGACGGCGCCAAGGACGACAAGACCGGCGCCCAGGTCGCCGACGGTCCAGACGGGGTGGTCTTCTATACGCCGCCCGACATCGTCGCCAACATGGACACGGCCGACGGCAAGTCGACCTTCCTGAAGCTCAAGCTCACCTTCGAACTGCCCGACCACGACACCGCCGACGCCATCGACGAGAACATGCCGCGGCTGCAGGACATGTTCCAAACCTTCCTGCGCGAGCTTCGCCCGGAGGACCTGTCCGGCAGCGAGGGCAGCTATCAGCTGCGCATGGAGCTGCTCAGGCGGGTGAACCTCGTCATCGCGCCCGCCAAGGTCAACACCGTGCTGATCGAGGAGATGCTCATCAACTAGGCGCACGCTTGGCGCCCGGTTCGACCCGCGATCATGGCCGAGGACACCGCAACCGAAGACCAGACCCTGGACGCCGCGCCGCCGGAAGGCGAAGCCGCGCCCGCCGCCGAGGCGACCGCGTCGCCGGAGTGGGATTCGGGCGACCTGCCGGCGCCGGCCGAGCGCATCCTCAATCAGGACGAGATCGACAGCCTGCTCGGCTTCGACCTCTCCGACGACGACGCCTCCGACCGCACCGGCATCCGCGCCATCATCAATTCGGCGCTGGTCTCCTACGAACGCCTGCCGATGCTGGAGATCGTCTTCGACCGGCTGGTGCGGCTGATGACCACCTCCTTGCGCAACTTCACCTCGGACAATGTCGAGGTCAGCCTCGACAACATCTCCTCGATCCGCTTCGGCGACTATCTGAACTCCATCCCGCTGCCGGCCATCCTGTCGGTGTTCCGCGCCGAGGAGCTGGACAATTTCGGCCTGCTGACGGTCGATTCCAACCTGATCTATTCCATCGTCGACGTGCTGCTGGGGGGGCGGCGCGGCACCGCGGCCATGCGCATCGAGGGCCGGCCCTACACCACCATCGAACGCGTGCTGGTGCAGCGGATGGTCGAGGTGGTGCTGGCCGACGCCCAGGCCGCCTTCGAGCCGCTGACGCCGGTGACCTTCAAC
>DASYAQ010000332.1:0-5378 GCA_036501225.1 Caulobacteraceae bacterium
CGCCAGCAGCGCGGCGAACGCACGCGCCTCAAGATCAAGCAGGCGCTGATCGGCCTCCTGAACGATCAGGACTATTACGACCTGACCATCACCGACATCTGCCAGGCGGCGAACATCGCCACCGGCGGGTTCTATTTCCACTATCCGAAGAAGGCCGACCTGCTCGACGAGGTGATCCGCGAACACAGCGCCGACTTCTGGGCCGCGCTCGATGCGGCCCTGCACTACCAGGACAGCTACAGCGCCCTCTTTCACGCCAGCACCGCCCTGGTGCGCGCCTATCGCGACGCGCCGGGCCTGGTGCGCTGTTTCAACCAGCTGGCCATGGCCGACCGGGCCTATGTGGATCTGTGGGAGACGGCGGCGGCCAGCTGGGTGTCGCACCTGGTGCGCACGCTGGCGATCTCGCCCGGCGGCGGCGAGGCGATGAGCGAGTCCAGCGCCTACGGCCTGCTCAGTTTCGTCGATCTCCTGCTGTTCAAGATCTACATCGAGCGCGACCCGGCCCTGGTCGAGTCGGCCGGCGGCGTCGATGAGGTGATCGAGAACGTCGCGGTGCTCTGGCGGCGCGCCCTGATCGGCCGCTCGCCCGACCCGGCGCGGCTGGCCTACGCGACCCAGGGCAAGGGCGTCTAAGCGGCCGTCGAGGCGGCGGCCGTGCGGCGTCACATTGACTCGATTTTAAAAACAGAATACGAATTCGGGTTAGAAGAAGCGCCGGACGGAATCGGCCGAAACGCATTGGGCTGGGGCGTCGACGCGTGAACCCCCGCCGGACGTGGCGACATCGCACAAGCGGGGACTGAACATGACAGAGGCGCGGTCGACCGACAGGTCATCCAGGGGCGGGTTCGCCGCCTTGCTGCTGGCGAGCACGGCGGTGCTGATCGCGGGGCCGGCCCTGGCCCAGGCGCAGGCCGCCGGCGGGCCAGCGCCGCAGAGCGCGGCGACCCCGGCCGCGGCCCAGGTCAATGACGTCGTGGTGACCGCCACCAAGCGCGCCCAAAAGCTGCAGAACGTGCCGATCGCGGTCACCGCCCTGACCGGCCAGGTCATCAGCAAGATGGGCGGGACCGACCTGACGGACATCGCCGGCGCCATTCCGGGGCTGTCGCTGGAAAGCGATCGGGCGGGCGAAAACCAGACCTATATCCGCGGCATTTCGGAGGTCGCCGGCGGCGCCCCGACGGTTGGCGTCTACATGGACGAGATTCCGGTGACGACGTTCTCGGGCGAGCAGGTCAACATCAAGACCTTCGACCTGGACCGCATCGAGGTTTTGCGCGGCCCGCAAGGCACGCTCTACGGCGAAGGCTCCGAAGGCGGCACCATCCGCGTCGTCACCAACAAGCCGAACACCAGCGCCTTCCAGGCGGGCCTGTTCGCGCTGGCCTCGGACACCGACCACGGCGGCGCCAACGGCGAGATCGACGGCATGGTCAACCTGCCCCTGGTCAGCGACAGGCTGGCGCTGCGGGTGGTCGGCCTGGCCTCGGACTATGACGGCTGGGTCAGCAATCCGGTGATCGGCAAGTCGCACTACAACACCAATTCCGACTACACGGTGCGGGCGGACCTGCGCTTCACCCCCGACGACAAGACCATCATCGACCTCGGCTACATGCACCAGTACGCCAAGTCCGATGGGCCGAGCCAGGGCGACGCCAACTATCGTGACTTCGCGGGCACCGCCGAGCCGCGCGACGACCGTTTCGACGTCTATAGCCTGACCGCCAGCCGCGATTTCGGCTTCGCCACCCTGACCTCGGCCACCGGCTACTTTGTGCGCAACTCGCTCAGCCACAACGACTTCACCAGCGTCGCGCCGATCCTGAGCTTCCTGTTCGCCGAGCCGGTCAACACCGCCGACATCGTCCGGCCGAACGACCAGAAGGCCTTCACCGAGGAGGTTCGCCTGGTCTCCGATCCCGGCGGCCCCTTGGCCTGGACGGTCGGCGGTTTCTACAAGAACGACAATATCGACATCTCCAACCTGGCGCAGACCAACCCGGTGCTGCCGGTCTCGGTCTTCACCCTGGACGTCAACGACACCTCCAGCCAATACGCGGTGTTCGGCGAGGGCGACTATGCGATCACCCCCCGGCTGCACCTGATCGCCGGCGTGCGCTATTTCGACGAGGAGCGGCATACCGACTCGGCGGTCGGCGGTCTCTTGCCGCTGGTGCTGTCGGGAACCGGCTTCAGCGGCCTGAAGCAGACCGCCTCCACCTCCCAGGTGACGCCCAAGGTCTCGCTCAACTTCAAGATCACCAGTGACGTGCTGGTCTATGCGACCGCCTCCAGCGGCTTCCGCGCCGGCGACATCAACCCCTATGCGTTCCTGTTTCCCGGCGCTCCGAACGCCTTCGGGCCCGAGCACCTGTGGAACTACGAGGTCGGGACCAAGACCAGCTGGTTCGACCATCGGCTGGTTGCCAACCTCGCCGCCTATGACATCGTCTGGCAGAACGTCATCGTGAACGCCAACGCGCCCAGCGCCCTGTTCGGCTATTCGGTCAATGGCGGCTCCGCCCACAGCACCGGCGTCGAAGCCGAGATCACCGCCGTGCCGGTGCGCGGCCTGACCCTGTCCTTCGCCGGTGACTATGACGAGGCCAGGATCGACAGCGTCTCGAAAGCCGGCGCCGGGGTGCTGGCCGCCCGCGGCGCCACGCTGCCGTTCGCGCCGCGCTACAAGCTCTATGGCGGCGCGGAATACGACTTTCCGGTGCTCGACGGCGACTGGACCGGCCGCGCGCGCGTCGATGTCAGCTATAACGGGATGAGCTATTCGTCGATCAGCAACCAGGCCGGGACGGTCAACCAGCCCTATACGACCGTCAATCTTCGCGTCGGGATCTCACGCGACCGCCTGGACCTGACGCTGTTCGCCGACAATGTCGGCGATGCGCGCGGCGAACTGGTCGCGCTCGACAACGGCACGGGCGAGTCGGTGTTGATCCGCCCGCGCACCGTCGGGGTCAGCATCAGCAAGTCGTTCTGACCCCGGCTGGCCGGCATGGAGATCCCAGGATGAGATCCGCCAGGCCGCGCACCGGATGGATCGCCGCCGTGATGGCGCTCGCCGCCGCCTGGCTATCGGCCACCGCGTCCTTCGCCCAGCCTGGCAACGGATCACTGGATCCGGCGGCCGTGCAGAAATGGGTGGACCGGTTCTTCCAGGCGAACATGGCCGCGAGCCACGCGCCCGGCGCGGTAATGGTCGTGGTCGATCACGGCCGCGTCATCGTTCTGAAAGGCTATGGCGTCACCACGCCGGTCGGCGGACACCCGATCGACCCTGACACGACGCTCTTCCGCATCGGCTCTATCACCAAGGTGCTGACCGCGATCACAGCGACCCAGTTGATCGAGGAAGGCAGGATCGACCCGGCCAGCGATGTGAACCGCTATCTCAAGCGGATAAAGGTCCCGTCGACCTATCCGCAAGCCGTGACCGTCGCCGAACTCCTGGCGCATGAGGGGGGCTTCGGCGCCGATCTGCGCGGCGTCGATGCGCCGACCAACGCCGAGGCGAACGTCTCCCCGGCCAGGATGCAGCGGCTGCTGGTCCCGCGGGTGCGCCCGCCTGGGCGCTATATCGCCTATGACAACAATGGCTGGGGCGTGCTTGGCCTGACCCTCGCCGACGCCACGGGAGTCAGCTACGCGGATCTGGTCCGTGAGCGGGTGTTCGAGCCCTTGGGCATGTCGCACGCGACGATCGGGATCCCGGACAAGGATCTCGGCATCGTTATCGGCGAACACTACGTGTCGCCGGACGGGCGGGTGATGCGCATCGACCACTCCATGCTCAGGCCGATGGAGCAGGGCGCCGGAGACGCCTCCGCGAGCGGATCGGACATGGCGCGCCTGATGATCGCCCTGCTGCAGGGCGGGCAGATCGACGGCAAGCGCGTGCTTTCGCCGGCGGGCTACAGCGCCATCACCGATTTCGACGCCCATCGGCTGCACCCGATGTTGCCCGGTTACGGCCGCGCCCTCTACGAGGACCGCCCCGACGGCCACTTCGCCATCCGCCACGACGGCGGCATGGCCGGCTCGGCCGCCTCGATGGAGCTCTATCCGAAGGAGCAGATCGGGGTCTTTTTCGCGGTCAATGCGCGGCCGTACAATCCCTTCGACGGCGAGACCCTGACCGGGCTGATCGCCGGCGTGCGCATGTTCCTGTTCGATCCGAAACCCAAGGTGAGCATGGACGAATTCGTGCCCTTCCTGAAATTCCACGAGGCCTTCGCCAAGCGGTTCCTGCCGCCGGCGCCGCCCGAGCCGGTGAATACCGCCGGGGTTCGCGCGCTGAGCGACAGCGACATCGCTGGCCTCGCCGGGAAATACGTTCCGACCAGTTCCCAGTTCGCCAGTTTCGTTGGAAACCTGCAGGTGCAGCTGATCGAGGGCCTCCAGGTGCGGCCGGCCGGCGGCGGGGCGGTGAGCATCGGCGGCCAGGTCTACCGGCAGGTCCAGCCCGGCCTGTTCGAGGACCCGAAGACCAAGGCCCGCATGGCCTTCCACAGCGACGCCTATGGCGACTTCATCGGGCCTGCCGCGCTGTGGATATCCAAGCGCGCCGCCTGGTACGAGACGCCGCTCCTGACCATAGCGCCGCTCATCGGGCTGCCGATCCTGCTCGTCCTGGCCGGCCTCTACGGCTTCAGCGCCCGCGTCGCCTATCGCCGGCTCGGTCTTTCGGCCGCGGCCCTCGGCGCGGTCTATCTGCTGGGCCTGGTGATCGAGGCGCAGTACGCCAACCGGGTCATCGTTCTTGACCAGGAATGGATCGCCGTGATCTGGCGCGGACTGTTCCAGCTTGTCCTGATCGGCCTGTTCATGTGGCCATTCGCGCTCGCCTGGAGCTGGCGAAAGGCGCCGCCAAAGCTGGGCGTGAGCGGCGTCGCCGCGGCCGCTCACCTCAGCCTGATCGGCCTGGCGTGCCTCGCCCTGGTCGCGCTGGCGGCCTATTGGAAACTACTCGGCCGGCTCTGATGCGGGGTTGGCGCGCCTGGGTCGGCGGGATCGCCGCCATCGTCGGATCGGCCGCCCTGGCCCAGGCCGCGCCGGCGCGCGCCGATGGCGTGTCGGCGACTTCACCGACGATCGAGGCCGCCGACGGGGTCAGGCTCGCCGCCGATGTGGTCGTGCCGGCCGGGCCTGCTGGCGCGCGCCATGCCGCCGTCCTGGTGATGAGCCCCTATGGCCGGGCGAGCCGGCTGAGCCAGGGCGCGATCCACGCCTTCGCCGCCGCCGGGCTGGCGGTGGTCCTGGTCGACACGCGCGGCGCCGGCGCCTCCCAGGGCCACGCGACGGCGATCTTCTCGCGGGAGGAACGCCGCGATATCGAGACCGTCCTGCGCTGGATC
>DASYAQ010000333.1:0-4060 GCA_036501225.1 Caulobacteraceae bacterium
GCCGGCCGCGCCGCCGAATCCGCGCACCGCGTCGCCGGTGTCGAGGGTGAAGCCCGGCAGGTTGTTGATCATGTCCAGCGCGGTGTTCGGGCGCACGGCGGCGAAGGCTGAGGGCGGATAGCTGGTCACCGCCGCGCTGGCCGCCGGCGCGTTCGCGGGCGGCGGCGCCGGCTGGGCGGCCGCGGTCGAGCCCAGGCCGAGCAGCATCGACGCGAGCACGGCGACACGCTGCGCCCGATGTGTCAGTCCCGAAACAAGCATTGCCCTAGATGGCCGAGCCCCGTGCGCCGCGCCAGTTAAATCCGGGTCAGAATCCTGAGATTTCGCGCTTTTTGGGCTGAAATAATCCGCGCTCACCCCCGCGAAAGCGGGGACCCAGGTTTTTTCTGAGATCTCGCGGTGTCGGCGAGCCTGAAAGATGAACCACCAAGCACACCAAGCACACCAAGAAGAGACAAGGTCAGTGCTGACCCTTGGCGTGCTTGGTGTGCTTGGTGGTCAAAAAGCCTAGATCTCCTGCGTCGCGGGATGAGCGGGGTAATTAGACGCTCGTCCCGCCGACGGTCAGGCCGGTGATCTTCAGGCTCGGCTGGCCGACGCCGACGGGGACGCTCTGGCCGTTCTTGCCGCAGACGCCGACGCCGTTGTCGAAGCAGAAGTCGTCGCCGATCATGCTCACGCGGGTGAGGGCCGACGGTCCGTCGCCGATCAGGGTCGCGCCCTTGACCGGCGCCACGACCTTGCCGTCCTCGACCAGATAGGCCTCGGTGCACTGGAAGACGAACTTGCCGTTGGTGATGTCCACCTGGCCGCCGCCGAAATTGGCGCAGTAGAGGCCGCGCTTCATCGAGGCGATCATCTCGGCGATCGGGGTGTCGCCGCCCATCATGCCGGTGTTGGTCATCCGCACCATGGGCATGTGGGCGAAGGATTGGCGGCGGCCGTTGCCGGTCGCCTTCATGCCCATCAGCCGCGCGCTCATCCGGTCGTGCATATAGCCGACCAGGATGCCGTCCTCGATCAGGATGGTGCGGTCGGTGGGCGTGCCCTCGTCGTCGACGCTGAGCGAGCCGCGGCGGCCGTAGAGCGTGCCGTCGTCGAACACGGTGACGCCGGGCGAGGCGACGCGTTCGCCGATGCGGCCGGAAAAGGCGCTGATGCCCTTGCGGTTGAAGTCCCCTTCGAGGCCGTGGCCGACCGCCTCATGCAGCAGCACGCCGTTCCAGCCCGGGCCGAGCACCACGTCCATCTCGCCGGCCGGGCAGGCGATGGCGTCGAGATTGACCTCGGCCTGGCGGATGGCCTCGGCCACCTGTTCCTTCCAGCGGCCGGGCTCGATCCAGGTCTCGAAGCCGGCGCGGCCGCCGGCGCCGGAATAGCCGCCCTCGCGGCGGCCGTCCTTCTCCAGGGTGACGCTGACATTGATCCGGGCGAGCGGCCGCACGTCGCGCACCAGCTTGCCGTCGGCGCGCAGGATCTCGATCATCCGCCGCTCGCCGGCCAGGGTGACGTTGACCTGTTTGACGCGCGGATCGCGCTCGCGGGTATAGGCGTCGATCTCGGCCAGCAGCGCGACCTTGTCGGAGAAGCCGGGGGAGGCGAGGGGGTTGTCCTCGCCATAGAGCTTGGTGTTGGTGGCGCGCGGGCCCTCGGCGGCGACGCCGGCGTGGCCGCGCTTGGCCAGGGCGGCGGACGAGGCGGCGCGGCGAATCGCGGCCTCGGAAATCTCCGCGGCGTGGGCGTAGCCGGCGGTCTCGCCGGCCACCACGCGCAGGCCGAAGCCTTCGGTGGCGTCGTAGTTGGCCGATTTCAGCCGGCCGTCGTCCCAGAGGAAGGATTCGCTCTCCGAGCGCTCGACGAAAAGCTCGCCGTCGTCGGCGTCGGTCAGCGCCTCGCCGAGGATGTCGTGGGCGCGGCGCGCGTCGACGCCGGCGGCTTCCAGGATCGAGGGGGCTGAGACGTGAGCGGTCATGAAAGGCTCGTTTGAAAGGGTGGGACGCCCTCAACATAGGCGTCATCGGCCGCTTGCGAAACCGTCGCCGCAAACCAACCGGCATCCGTCTTGGCAATGCCGGCGGGACCGCGTATGCACGCCCGCAAGGGGTTGGCCCCGCTTCGCGGACGGCCGGCGGTGTCGCCAAAGGCAAGCATGAGGTCAGGTGGGTTGCGGAGCGTGTTGATGCGAAGGATCGAGGGTGTTGCGTTTGGACTGACCGCGCTCTTTTTGGGCGCGGCGGGTTCGGCGCGCGCGGACGATCTCATGGGCCAGCCGACGCCCGGCGGCCTGGACCTGCAGCCCGGCGCCTCGATCCTCAAGCACCAGGCGATCTTCTTCCACAACTGGATCCTGATGCCGATCATCACGGCCATCGCGATCTTCGTGCTGGCGCTGCTGCTGATCTGCATCGTGCGCTTCAATGCGAAGGCCAATCCGACGCCGGCGCGCTGGAGCCACAACACCTATGTCGAGATTCTCTGGACCGCGCTGCCGGTGCTGATCCTGACCTTCATCGCCATCTTTTCGTTCAAGCTGCTGTTCGCCTATCACGACATGCCGCCGCCCGACCTGACCGTGAAGGCGACCGGCTACCAGTGGTACTGGGGCTATGAATACCCCGACCAGAAGATCCCCGAATACGACTCCAACGTCCTGACCGAAGACCAGGCCAAGGCGGCCAACGAGCCCTATCTGCTCGCCGCCGACAACCCGCTGGTGGTGCCGGTGAACAAGACCGTGCGCGTGCTGGTGACCGGCGCCGACGTCATCCACGACTTCGGCGTCCCGGCCTTCGGCCTGAAGATCGACGCCGTGCCCGGCCGGGTCAACGAGACCTGGTTCAAGGCCGAGAAGACCGGCATGTTCTATGGCCAGTGCGACCAGCTCTGCGGCGTCAACCACGCCTTCATGCCGATCATGATCAAGGTGGTGAGCCAGCCCGACTTCGACGCCTGGGTGGCCTCCAAGGCCCCGCCGCCGGCCCCGGCCTCGTCGGCCCCGGCGGCCTCATCGGCGCCCGCGGCATCGTCCGCCCCGGCCGCGTCCTCCGCCCCAGCCCAGCCCCAGAAAGTCGCGCAGGCCAGCGCGACGGCGGCCTTGCATTAAGACCGCACGAAGAGAGTAAAAGAAGATCATGGCGACCGCCGCTTCCGATATCGACCACAGCCACGACGAGCACGACGACGGCCATGGCTATGCCCACACGCCGCCGTTCTGGATCCGCTGGCTGTTTTCGACCAACCACAAGGATATCGGCACCCTCTACATTCTGTTCGCCATCTTCGCGGGGATCATCGGCGGGGCGCTGTCGGGCCTGATGCGCTGGGAGCTGGCCGAGCCGGGCATCCAGATCTTCCAGGATTCCGGTCTGTTCGGCCACCTCAAGGGCTTCCTGGCCGGGCACCAGGGCTACAATGTCGCGGCCACGGCGCACGGGCTGATCATGATCTTCTTCATGGTCATGCCGGCCATGATCGGCGGCTTCGGCAACTGGTTCGTGCCGCTGATGATCGGCGCGCCGGACATGGCCTTCCCGCGCATGAACAACATCTCGTTCTGGCTCCTGGTCGCCTCCTTCATCCTGCTCTGCACCTCGATGTTCGTCGACGGCGGGCCGGGACCGGGCTTCGGCGGCGGCTGGACGCTCTATCCGCCGCTCTCGACCACCGGCCATACCGGGCCGGCGATGGACTTCACCATCCTGTCGATCCACCTGGCCGGGGCCTCGTCGATCCTGGGCGCGATCAACTTCATCACCACCATCTTCAACATGCGCGCGCCGGGCATGACCCTGCACCGCATGCCGCTGTTCGTCTGGTCGATCCTGGTGACGGTGTTCCTGCTGCTGCTGGCGCTGCCGGTGCTGGCCGGCGCCATCACCATGCTGCTCACCGACCGCAATTTCGGCACCCACTTCTTCGACCCGCAGAACGGCGGCGATCCGCTGATGTTCCAGCACCTGTTCTGGTTCTTCGGCCACCCCGAGGTCTACATCCTGATCCTGCCGGGCTTCGGCATCATCAGCCAGGTGGTCTCGACCTTCTCCAGGAAGCCGGTGTTCGG